>NZ_BPRD01000054.1 GCF_022179745.1 Methylorubrum podarium | reverse complement strand
GGACTGCCCGCCCGACTGCTCGGCGCCGGCCCGCATGCCGCCGCGCTCGGACCCACCCGTGGCCGCGCTCTGAGCGTAGACCGAGGTGCTCATCAGCAGCGCGGCAAGACCTATCGCAATCGTCTTCATGGCGTTCCCTCCGAAACTTGAGACGCCTCAAAACGTCGCGAGTGTCGAAAGGGTTCTGCGAAAAAGCGTGAGAATAGAAAAACTCCGCGCGGATGCCGGTCGATTGATTTATGTGAACAAGCTTGGCTGTATCAATTGGATCATGGCTTGGCTGAAGGCGCTTCGTCTTGCGCCGTGGCTCCTACGTCGAGCGCTATGCGCTCCGTCGTTGCGGTGAGGGGCCAAAATCAGCTGCCGCGCCGGTCCGGCCAAGGCCGTGAAACGATCGGACCCGGGACCGCACGGAGCGCCCTGCCGACGGCCAATCCGGGACAGCTCAAGCCCCGGCTGCGGACGAGCGGCCCGGCTTGCCGCGCGCAACCGGAACGGGTGCGGCCTAAGAACCGGTTCGGGGTCGACGGAAAGTCTGAAAGATAGGGCGGCTGATCCGCCAAGCCCGTGCCACCATTCGGTTTTCCGCGCCCGGAAAACCTGGTGGAGCTGAGGGGACCGTTACCCCGGTCGGAGCTAAGCCATTGAACTGGAAAAATACTCTTTCCCCTCCGTGACTTGTCGGGAGATGGCTTGGGAGGGCCATGGGATTTATGGATCCTTGGGCCTCGTCCTACCACCGCCAGGGGTTCCCCGCCTCGGATGGGGATCAGCGGCCTTCGCCGCCAGATCCCGCGGTCATGCTCGACCCGGTCCGTCGTGGTTCCATCCAGCTCGGATGCCGGAGCGGCGACGCTTCGAGAGCCCCACCCCGGAACAACGCATCGACGTGTTCGTGTGTAGGGACAGCCTCGCCCTCGTGCGAAGCGCCGCACGGGTCAAGGGAGCGGCCTTCGCCGGCGTGCCTGTTCTGCCTTGGAGCATGCGCGTTCGCGGTCCGTGATACGGCAGGGGTCCGTTCGACGCGTTTCACCGCCCCGGCCTGATCGGACCGTTCTTGGGTTGCGACAGCGCCGTCGTTCGTCCGCCTGAGGAGGGTGGCAGACCGCGAAGCCTGCCGACCGTCCTCGATCCCGGGCGCGTGCAGGTCATGCCGCCTCCGTCGTCCCCGGCGAGAACCGCAAGCCCATGTGCCGATGGCCCGTGTGACCCCGGGTCGGCAATGCCACGCCGCTCGCCCGCGACTACGGGTGAAGCCGAACGCGAAGGCCGGTTCAGGATGCCTGGCTCATCGCGCCGCGTCCGTCGCCGTAAATGAGCCAAGCTTGCTCGGCCTGGACGCGGTCGAGGAACCGGAGGGCCACGGTTCTGGTGGGAACGCCCTTGGTGCCCTGGCTGATGAGCATGAGCCGGCCTTCGCCCTTGGCCAGCATCTTGCCGACGCCACCGGGAGAGGATGGGTCCGACCAGACCGCGTGCACCACGTCGGCCCGGAGGAAAAGGTCTTCCACGGTCACCTTTCCGTCCCTCACGAGATCGCCGTTTCGGTTCGCCTCATCGACAAGGCGGCGCATCTCGGTCGTGTTCGCACGCAGCAAGGCCGC
The DNA here is from genome assembly GCF_022179745.1 of Methylorubrum podarium. Classification (GTDB taxonomy): domain Bacteria; phylum Pseudomonadota; class Alphaproteobacteria; order Rhizobiales; family Beijerinckiaceae; genus Methylobacterium; species Methylobacterium podarium. The sequence continues at coordinate 30,260 of NZ_BPRD01000054.1, read as the reverse complement.
GACTTCAGGAGAGGGTTGCGCAGTTCCTGGCAAGGTGGTGGACCCGTCGCCGAAGGCATCGTTCAACGCCTCCGCCATGAAGCGGTCGATGCATGGAACCGCGGTCACCTTCCCCTTGAGGCGGCCGGACTTCTCCATACGCCGGCCCACGCGCTTCCCCTTGACGAGGATCACGTGCGGGACGCCCGATCCCTCCCCGTCCGGGAACACGGCCCAGGCACAGTCAGCCGACCCGACGAGCGAGCGCATGTATTCCATGCGTTCCCGAACGGGTAAGGCGTTCAACGCCTGAGCGTGCTTGTTGGCCATTCCGGTTAGCTGTGCCAGGAGCCGCTGGTCCATGTATCCCCCCAAGTTGCGAACAGGGTGCACGGAACAAGACTCGCAGTCGTGAACGCCCAGGCTACCCGCGCCGCAAAAACGATGGCGTGGTTGAGAGCGCGTAACCGGACTCGGACCCTGTGGGCGCTGCTGCATACCCGCGTCGGCACGGTCGCGAGGCTTCCGGAGAAACCCACATCCATATCCCGGTGTATGAGGCGCCCCTCGGCGCGTGATGCGTCCTGCCAAAAGGGAGCAAAGCACCGGCATGACGGTCCGGTCGTGTCATCGGCCCTGCATCTCGCTGGGCATGAAGTGACATGAGCTCGCTCTCGCCGACGCGCATCGGTCCTAGCTGCGCGCCGGGCGGTGGCCATCGTTTCTTATCTACGGTATAATTATTCGCCCACGACTAGCACGGCGACCGGCTTGGGGACCGGGGCGGAGCCGGTTGGCAGCAGCACGACGCGTTAGTGTTGGATCAAGGTACTCGCCCCATCATCGACACTGCAGCGGACCGACGATTGACTGTCTGAGGTGCCCGGCATCCCGCTTGGCAGGAGTGAAGCGTCGCCGCGCTGGGCTCCGCATGGAGTACGTCTTGGCCCGCACGCCCGACCCGAAGAAGGCTTACCTGGAATTGCACGGCGGTACGTGGCGGGTCACGGTCTCGGTTCCGGTACCGGTGCGGCGCGCCCTCGGGGCCACGAAGCTCGTGCACAATCTCGGCACGGACAGCCTCAGGGAGGCGAACGTGCTCAAGAGGAAGCACGTGGAGCGCTTCAAGCGGCGGATCGCGGAGGCCATGGAGGCGGTGGGGCGCCCCGGCGTGGACGACATGAAGATCGCCGTTGAGTTCTCGAAGGTCGCCGAGGAACTCAAGCGGAACGGCAGTGCCGAGGATTGGCAGGAGTTTCAGGAGGCGGTCTACGAGCGCCATGCGGAGATCCGCTGGAAGGACGCGCGTTGGGTCAGGGTCGAAGATCCCGAGGAAGGTCCGAACGAGGTCGAGGAGGCGCTTCCCGAGCAGACCGAGAAGGCCATGCTCTTCTCGGCGATCTCGCACGGTCGGGCGACTCCCGTCGACCTGATGCACGAGGACTACCGCAAGCAGCTCTTCGTCAAGGACCGGACCCGGGCGGACGACGCCCGCGCGCTGCGTTTCCTGCAGGAATGGTGCAAGCGCGAGCGCATCCCGGCCACGCTTCAGGAGATCGACGTGAGGCGCGCGCACGCCTTCGCCGACGCGCTGGTCGAGATGACCGGCCTCCACCACGTGACGCTCAACAAGTACATCGGCCGGCTCTCCGGCTACTGGCAGTGGATGGTGCCGAGGACGGCGGCCGTGTCGGGCAACGTGTTCGCCAACGTCCGCCTCAAGGGCCCGAAGGAGAAGCACGACCAGAAGGAGAGGCCCTTCAAGGACAGTGAACTCGCGGACCTGCTCCGCGGGCCCGCCCCGCCGAAGCTGCGAGACCTGATGCTGATCGGGGCGCTGACCGGGGCGCGGCTCGACGCCATCGTCGACCTGAAGGTCCGCGACACGGCGTACAATTGCTTCCTGTTCAAGCCTCAGAAGCAGGAGGCGTCGGCCCGCTACGTCCCGATCCATGCCGACCTGGCGGAACTCGTCGCCCGGCGAACGGCCGGCAAGCAGCCCGAGGACGACCTTTTTCCGGAATGGCCCCCCGTCAAGAAGGCCGACTCGATGCGCGAGCGCAGCTTCAAGGCCTCGAACCGGTTCACGGAATACCGCCGAAGCGTCGGGGTCGACGAGGTGGTGCCCGGCAAGCGGCGGTCCCTGGTGAATTTCCACTCCTTCCGGCGCTGGTTCAGCAGCCGCATGGAGCAGGCCGGGGTGCCGGGCGAGATGATTTCCGCGATCGTCGGGCACAAGCGCAGCAGCATCACCCTGGACGTATACAGCGAGGGGCCGCACATGCGCGCGGCGCGTCGAGCCATCGCCAAGCTCAAGTTGCCCCCGCTGGACGGCAGCCCGATCCGCGATGAGATGACCCTCAGGCCGCGGGCGCATCCCAGGTAGGGCGCGGTTTCGACGGGCGGTCGGGCGCATCCGGCATCCGCACGGGCAGCCGTCCGCGCGACCGGCTTGCTCCGTCCCCCCCAGGAACCGTTACGGGCAGCGGGTCTCGCCTCGCCCATCGGCGTCGCCCTCGCGTGATGGCCTCGTCCCGGGAGCAAGCGCCTGGGCGTCGCGAGCCACGCGACGTGACCCAAGGTCATTTGTCTGCATCCTGGAGGTTTGCGGTAACCTTCATGACGGCTTCGGGTCGGCTCCGCGCCACCGCCACCTTGTCGCAGGTATTATACTGATGGTATAAATAAGCGTCGCAGGGGGCGAGGTTCGAGCGTGCACTGACGGAGGTGGCAATGGTCGTGGGGTTCTTTTCTGACGATGGTTCCGCTCTTTACGCCGCGCTGTTGGCCAGCTGCGGGCTCGCGTGCGTAGGACGGTTCATGACCGTCATCGACGGACACGAGATCGGGCGGCCGACCTGCGGTCCATCCATGGAGGACGCGGCGGCATCCCGGGCGGACATGTCCGCGATGCTCGCGCGGGCCGCGGCCGGCGGCCAAGCCGACGTCGGCTTCGTCGCCCCGCTCGGCTTCCTGCATGAGGGCGGCGTCTGGACCCACCTCGACGTGGCCGTGGTCTCCGGAGGGGACCCCCTGCAAGCCAGGCGCGCTAGGCGGTCCGCCGGTCACGCTGCCGGCGGAGAGCTCGCGTCCGGCGCGAAGCGTCGGGACGCATCCGATCGCTGCGCGCGGCGCCCGTGGCTCCTGACGTTCGGGGCGGGGCGGCCTCATGGGCCTGCCGCATCGCCCAAGCATGGCCTGCAGGGACGCGGCACCGAAGCCGCCGCGAGGACGCTGCCGGTCCGGGTGCCTTTGCCCGGCCGATCCGTGAAGGCCGCCATGGACCGCGGGCTTCCGACGCTTGAGACCCTACGCATCGGGATCCTGCTGGCGGCGACCTTTGAGGTCGCCGCTGCGGTTCCCGACGCGGCCGCTGTCGAACTCGCGACGATGTCCGACCTGATGTCCCCGGCATCCCATCCGGCTGACCAAGCCCTGGCCGGACGCCTGTCCGATCTGGCGGATCGGCTGGACGACATCGAACGGGCGCTGGGTACGCCGGCATCGCCGGCCGCCTCCAACAGGCGGGATCGGGGCATGCGGAGGATTGCCAGGTCCTGTCGCGACGCCGTCCCGGAACTGCCGGCGGCATCCTGGCCGACGGGCAGCGCATCCGCTGCCGGACCTCGATAGCCGGAATCGCTTCCCGCTACGCGACCGTGCGTCGACACCTGACCCGCCGATCCGGTCTCAAGAAACGCTCCGCCCCTGCCCGATCCGGTTCCGGTAGGGGCGCGAGCCGGCCACGCTGCGTCGGGCGCCCGCTGCGCCCCGCCCAAAGTGGCATCCGAATGGGACAACCAAGTGGGCGCGATGGGCGTCAAGGCCGACGCTCGGATGCCACGCGCGCAGGGTATCGGGTCAGCGCAACCTCATACCCGGCCTCGAAGTCGCGAAACCGCACCCCCGCGGGGCTCGCTCGCAGCGCCCGCTTAGACTCAGTCTCGGTGTTCAAAGGCGGTCCATCTCGACAAGTGCGACATCAAGTGCGCCTGCGTGGGCGGGTCGAGCAAGGTCCCGCTCGGCTTCGTCCCGCTCACCGAGAACGTGATGATGGTCGTTATGGCCTTCTGGATGCTGGCGATGCACCGTTGAGTGTCTTGCGCACCACCCTGGGAACCACCTGCCCCGCGCGAGAACCGGGGCGTAGACCTCAAGCCGGGTCGAGTTCGTTGACCAGCGTCGAGAGGTAGAGGGCGATCCGCCGGCTCGCCGCCGGGTCGGGGGCCGCGACCGAAAAGCCCACGTCGAGGATGTCGTCGCCGTAACGCCTCATCACCGACTCGGCCATCAGCGCGACCTCGCGCTCCGCCTGCGCCGTCAGGACCCGACGTCCGTCGCGGGTCGCCAACCGCACCTCGAAGCGCCGCGTGGACGTCAACGGTTTGCTCCCCTCGGGCGAGGCCGCCCGTCAGCGCGCCCGACGATGAGGTCAAGCAATGAACGGCCTCCGGAAACCTATCCGAAAACGCTCCCGTGACATGGCCGAGACCTCGCCAGGGGACAAGCGGGGCAGGAATCCCCGGTGCCTAAATTCGGGTTCATACCGGAACGAGGGGGAGGCCGTGTTCGTCCCAGCTAGGGCTTCCCGGCTGCCCGAAGGCGTGCGGGACCTCACCCAATGCAGCGTTCCCAAGGTTCCCGATGACCCGTCCGATCCACGCCCTGGCGGCCATGCTCCTCCTGGCCTCGACCGTGCTCACACCAGCCCTGGCACGCGAGGCCGCCCCAGCCTCAACCCCCGCCAAGGCGGTCGCCCCCTCCGCCGCACAGATCCTGGCGCGCATGCAGGTCGCCCAGGAAACCACCGCGACCCAGCCCGCGGGTTCACAGGGCCCTAGCAACAAGACCGAGGGCGTTCGCCAGTCCTCGCAGACCCAGGTGACAAGCCGCCAGCCCCTCGGGGCATTCCCGACGAACGAGGTCAGCCGCCAGCCGGTCATCGACCTCGGTGCCGGCGAGGAGGGCATGAAGAAGGACGTCGCCGCCCTTCAGCAGACCCTGACCGAGTTGCAGCAACTCCAGTTGCAGACCAAGCAGGCGCACTGGAACGCATCGGGCACCCTGTACTACCCGCTGCACCTCCTGCTGCAGGAGCACTACGAGGGCCTGTCGAAGTACGCCGACACCATCGCCGAGCGCCTCCTCGCGGTCGGCGTCTCGGCCGACGGGCGCGCGAACACCATCGTGAAGACTTCCGGCGTGCCGGAGATTCCCGGCGGCTTCCTCGACGATGCGCAGATCCTCGTGTGGTTCACCAACGCCTACAAGCGCGTCGGCGAGGAGGTGCACGCGGCCATCAAGACGACCGAGGACGTCGACCCCACCACGTCGAACCTGCTGCAGGAGGTCGAGCACGGGATCGCCAAGTACCAGTGGCAGATGCGGGCGCAGCTCCAGCGGACGCACACCGACCCGAACACCGGCTGGGACCTCAACGACAACAAGCCGGTCGACCTGCAGGGCCAGCAGGCTCCGGCCCAAACACCCGCCAAGCCCTGACGACAGCCAACCCCGCGCCGTCAGGCGCGGGGTTTCCCCTTGACCCGCGATCAGTTTATATTAATTCCAAACTAGAGATGCGCCCCCGGGATCGAACGACGCCTCAGCCTCCCCTCACGCCCGGCCAGCGAGCCATGTTGCTCCGGCTCGACCGGGAGGGACCGCTCGTCTCGCCCAAGCCCTGGGAGATGCGCACGGTCCGGTCCCTGAGGGAACGCGGGTTGATCCGCCCGCGGCTGTCGAGCCGGGACCCGGAGGGTCTCTGGTTCATCAGCGCCAAGGGCAGGCGAGCCATAGCCCCGGCGGGTCCAGCCGTCGGCGACCGTCATCCCCCGGCAGCATCACCGGCGTAGGCAGGATCTCGACCATGAATGCACCCGACGATACGACACGGCCGACGGCGAGATACGACGGCGGCACCATCGCGCTGCATTGGTTGACCGCGGCGCTCGTGCTCGGCCTATGGCTGGTCGGGACGTTCCTCGAAGACCTTGTCCCAAAGAGTGCCCTGCGCTCCGGCATCTGGTCGGCCCATTTCGACCTGGGCTTCGTCCTCACCGGCCTCGTCGTAGCCTTCCTCATCTGGCGGCGGGCCCGGGGCCGCGACCTGCCGGTCGATGACCCTGGGCCCCTTCATCGCCTGGCGAAGGCGACCCACGCCGCGCTCTACGTCCTGCTGCTGGTCATCGTCGGCCTCGGCATCGCCAACGCCTTCGTGCGCGGTGTCTCCCTCGGCCCGGTCAGCCTGCCGCAGATCGGCGACCCGGAGTGGCGGCGGCCCCTGACTCACTGGCACGGGTTGGCCGCCAACGTGCTGATGGTCCTGGCCCTGTTCCACGCGGTCGCCGCCCTCGTGCACCACTACCTCTGGCACGACGCCGTCCTGCGCCGCATGCTGCCCCGGGGATCCTGACGCCCATGCGACCCGTCCACCAGGAGCGGCACCTGATCGACCGCATCGGCTGGCTGCGAGCCGCCGTCCTCGGCGCAAATGACGGCCTCGTCTCCACCGCGAGCCTGATCGTGGGTGTGGCAGCCTCGTCCGCCAACACGGGTGAAATCCTCGTCGCCGGCAGCGCGGGCCTCGTGGCAGGCGCGATGTCGATGGCGGCCGGCGAGTACGTCTCGGTGAGTTCCCAGGCCGACACCGAGCAGGCCGACCTCGCCCGCGAGCAGCGCGAGCTCGGCGACGACCCGGCCGCCGAGTGGGAGGAACTCGCGCGGATCTACGTCGACCGGGGCCTCGACCATGCGCTCGCCTTGCAGGTCGCGGAACAACTGATGGCCAAGGATGCGCTCGGCGCCCATGCCCGGGACGAGCTCGGCATCTCCGAGGTCACGACGGCTCGGCCGGTCCAGGCGGCGCTGACCTCGGCGGCGACCTTCTCGGCCGGCGCGGCCTTACCCCTGGCGACGGCGGCGCTCTCGCCCGGCAACATCGCGGTCTATACGGTGTCGGGGGCCTCGCTGGTATTCCTGGCGGTGCTTGGGGGACTCGGCGCCAAGGCGGGCGGCGCCCCCATCGCCCGGGCGACGGCGCGGGTGACCTTCTGGGGCGTACTGGCCATGGCCGTCACGGCAGGAATCGGGAGCCTGGTCGGCAAGGCCGTCTGACTACCGCTGCGGATCGTGGCAGTGCATCTTCGGCGGCGCGGTCGCGCAATCGATGGAGCACGTCTGGTCGGGCCGGCAGAACCACTGCAGGGCGCCGGTCTTCAGACACGAGCCGGAACAGTGCCGGTGGGCCGCGTTCGTTGGTTCGACGAAGGACGCCGGCGCGTCCGGTGACGCCGCAGGTTGCTGGGCGAACGCTGCAGGCACGACCGCGAGTTGAACCAGCAGGAACCAACGCAAACGTCTCGCCATCGCAGTCTCCTCGAAAAGCGGCAGGCACACGCCGCATGTCTGCGACGACGATGCAGTGTGTAGTCGAGCTGCATTTAGCAACTGAAGATGTGAATGAAATTGACTAAAATCAATTTCATCGAATGCCGGCACCGACAATAGCGAGTGGCGGCAAGCACTTCAATGCTCATGTTGGAGAAGTGCTTGCCTGGCCTTGGGCAAGCCGGAACTGCTTTACCGCAGGTGGTGTTTCCGGCGGCGCTTCCGTCCGCGCTTTTCCCGGGGCGGGCCGCGCCATTCAAGGGAGGTTCCCGTCGATGGACAAGCCAGTCGCTGCCTGATCGGGGCCGTCAACCTGCTCGCGGCCGCCGACCCAGCACAGGCCGCGATGCCTGCCCAGACCGTGCTAACCGCGGCCATGCGTGCCGAGAGCTACGCCGACCTGCCCAAGCCCATCCCCGACGCTGTGGCGCTCCTAAAGGAGCCGGACGAGGTCGCGGCGAAGGCCAAACCGCTACTTGCCGCCTCTTAGGGCGAGGCCACGGTACAGCAGGCGCAATACTACTATCATCGCCACCATCACCATCACTGCTGCGACATGCCGTACGGGTACAGAGCCTGATGCGGCGGGGTGGATGGTTCCGCACCCCGCCCAGCCTTACCGCTGGCTCTTGGCGGCGCCTAGGATGCGCCGGTAGGTTCCGCCGAACACGGTGTGGGTCGCCGAGGTCCACTGCGAGTCCGCCGCCAGCGTCTCGCGGCTGGGGTAGATGCGTCGCGATTGGAGTTCGCGCTCGGCGCCTCCTCTTCGTTCATCGCCATGAGCTCGAAATCGGCCTCAACCGAGACGACGGACACCTGCATGAACGGCTCGTCCTTCCGGAAGATATGCCTGCGGCCTTCGTCCGGGGCCTTGAACACCATGAAGTACATCGTCGGCCCCCAGTGCCGGATGAGTGCCGGCATTGCGACCGGCACTGTTCCGGTCCAGTCGGTGTAGAAGCGTGGGTGGATCTCGGTCCTGATCACCTAATTCTCCTCGACCCTTAGGTCGATGAGGATCCGATAGGCGTAGTAGGCCTCGCCGAAGCTCCAGAGCGGCGGCCTTTGCGGTCCCGGTCCGCCGGGCTCGGCGAAATTCCCTCAAAGACCAGTCTTGCGGCCCTGGTGCTCACGCCCAATTCGGCGTCGTAGGCGTAGAACAGCTCGATCCCGCCTTTGACCGCTTCCAAGAGCGGGATGCAGTGCCAGGCATAATCCTGCGAGCCTTCTGTGCGGGGCTCCGGATCGCCCGCCCAACCGGGAATTTTCAAGCGCGTCCGCCGGGGCGGCAGCCCCGGCTCGATCAGCCTGACCTTCACCTGTCGCATTCTCGACCGTCCCTTCGATGTCGCCCTGGAAGATAGGAGGTCAGAGGAACGGTTCGGCGCGAAGCTACACCATGTGATCGCCCAGTCAGGTCGCTGCGGGGCGTAGCAGTACGTTGGCGACGCCCTGGGTGTGATCCGCGTCTTACTCGACGGTGACGGATTTTGATCTAGGCCGATCCCGCTCCAAGTGCGAAAGAGCGGCCCCAAAATCTCTGCGCCTGCCGACGTGATTACTGGGACTTGTCAGCGATGACCCTCGGGCCCGCCTCCTAGACTTCAGCAATTGTCTCCTTGGCTTTAGCATCAAAGGCCCCCTTGGGCTTGACGTTTCCGGCCCAGGATACCTTCGATCCGCTCCCGTCCTTCTACACTATGAGCATGGACTTATAGCTCTACACAGGCAGCGGGCGGGAGATTATCGTGCACGTGTAGTCTATCTTCTTGTCGCCGCGGAACTGTTCTTCCTCCATGATGGTGTCACTGCCCTTCATCGACAATGTTCACTCCTGCCTGCCGCCTTTCTAAGACAGCACCCACTTCTCGATGACGAGGTGCCAGTTGCCGATGCCGCAAAACCCGCCAACCATCTTCCAGACCGCTTCGGGCGATGCAGGCACCATCACGCTCTTCGTCACTTCAATCGCAAGGGCAGGCGTGACGACGACCATGGCCAGCGCCACGGCGGGGACGGCGATTCCGAGCATTCATCGGTTCCTGTAAAACCTTGAGCGCGTCGTGTGCGCCGAGGAACCAGCTACTGCGCGACCGAAGGCGGACTACGCCAAACGCGGATGTGTGAACGGTGCACTCGATGTACCCCTGAGGCAGTCTCGCGACCAACCAATGGCTAGCCTTCGGCGACCCGGCGCGATCAAACGCGGAGATAGCTCCAACCTGCCTCCTGAAGTGCCACGAGACGGACTGCACCAGCCGAAACGATGCCGACGTGTGGCAGTAATTCCAGAGGGTGCCCCTCTGCCTTCTCCATGGCTTTGATGGTGTTGCCGCAGGCCGAGAGTACGATTCCCGGCACGCTCTCGGTGATGGAGTGGATCCTCGACGTCACGGGCGATGTGTCGGCCCGCAGCATGTGCAGACCCGGCCCATAGGCAACGATCTCGACCTCAAGCTCCTCGGCCTGATTGCTGTATTCGCGTGCGAGATTGACCGCGTTGTTGAGGGCGAGGTCGAACACGCCGTTCTCGCGAGAACTGACCTGCAGTGCGACCCGATGGGTCTTGGGGTCAGCCGATTGGGTCGCCGAGGCCCTGCTCGCCACGAGCCAAGCCATCAGCGCGGCCAGTCCGGACACGCCCCTACGCGACAGCATCATCGTGTCCACTCCGTTCGCGAACGGTCCTGTTCCGACAGGAATATTCCTGCGAAATCGTGTCGTCAGGTTTGTACGAAGCGATAACTCGCACCAACGCGCTCGACACGTCCGACGCCTGAGCTCGGGAGGTGAAAGCCGACAAGCGTCATCCGCTCATTCGCCAAGCGGTCCAGCAGGGTGAGGCGGGTACGCGCCGCGAGGTCACGGTCGAGATCGCTTCCGAAGGCCCAGGCGGGGCGGCGGAACGACACAACCGCGTGGCTCAAGGCATCCCCGCCGATCAGTACCTGCTCCCGACCGGCTTCGACAAGGACGGAGGCGTGACCGGGCGTATGCCCCGGCGTCGCGACGTAGGTGAGGCCGGGAGCGATGCTTTCGCCGGGCTTACGGCGCTCCACCTTCGCCTCAAGGCGTCGCAGGGTCCGTCGCGAGCCTACGGAGAGGCCCTTAAGCCAATCCGGTACGCGGGTCTCGACATCCTCGCGGGTCCAGAAATCCCATTCCGCGGCCGGCACGACGTAGCGGGCATTGGGAAACCGTTCGCTGTCGTCGAAATCATCGACCGCGCCCCAGAGATGATCGGGATGGGCGTGCGTGAACACCACCTGGGTGATCGCCTCACGTGAGATGTTCCGGCTCTCCAGCGTCTCGCCGAGCTTGCCGGCCGTGGGCTGGAACGAGTTGCCCGAGCCGGCATCGATCAGAATGACTTCCGAGCCGATCCGAACGAGGCTCGGGTTCGTCGGAATCGGGGTGGCCTCCGCGGGCTGACCCTCGGCCTTAAAGACGGCTTCAACTTCCGCGCGCGGCGTGTCGGGCAGCATGAAGGCGAGGGAGGAGGACAGCGTGCCGTCGCTCGCCGTCTCCACGGAGGCGGCGCCGACCCTGAGCGCCGCTGTCTGGTTCGCCGAAGCGCGGCGGACGGGCCACGCGCCCGCGAAGCCCGCTGCGAGGCCACCCAAGAACAACCGCCTGTCGCAGCGCGTTCCCGCGGAGTTGGGACGGCTCGTCATTGGACCGGCGGGGCCTTCTTCGCGGGTTCGGCAGCCTTGTCTGGCGTCACGTCGAGGATGCGAGCGCGGCTCGTGATGGACGCTTCCTTCGGCAGGCAGTTCGTCATGCAGGGCTTGGCCGTCCAGAACTCCTTCTCCGCCGTCTCGCGGTCGTCCATGAAGAAGTTTTTCTCGTTAGGCAGGCGGATGCTGGCGAGGTTCTTCTCGTTCAGCTCGAAGTCCTGATCCTTCAGAATGTCGTTGAGATAGAGGAGATAGGCGGTGACCGAGTATGTCTCGTCCGGCGTGAGGGTCTGTGCCGCGCCGAACGGCATTGCCCGGTGAATGAAATCGAAGACGGTCGAGGCGTAGGGCCAGTAGGACCCGATGGTCTTAACCGGACTGTCGGACTTCAACGTGCCGGACCCACCGGCGAGCTCCGGCCACCGTCCCGCGCCCTCGCCGAACTCGCCATGGCAGCTGGCGCAGCGCTCCTGGAAGACCGTCTCGCCGAGCGCCGCGGTTCCCTTGCCGACAGGAAGCCCCTGGCCGTCCGGCCGCACGTCAATGTCCCAGCCCTTGATCTCCTCCGGCGTCGCGACGCGGCCGATGTTCAGACGCTCCGCCGCCACCGGCGTGGCCGCGAGGAGGACGGTCGCAAGGGCGGCCGAAAGACGGTTACGCGACCTCGACATTCTCGATCTCCCCGCTGGGCAGCACGTGCCAGGTCTGGATGCCGTTGTTGTGGTAGATCGAGTTCAGGCCGCGGTGTTGGCGCAGGGCCGCCTTGGTCGGCTGGACGTAGCCGGTCTCGTCCATGGCGCGGGACTGGATCAGCAGCGGATCGCCGTTCCAGTCGAACTCATAATAGAAACGCGTCAGCGCCTTATCGAGGACCGGCCCGTCGAGCCGCGCGGCCCGCCAGTTGCGGCCGCCATCGAGCGAGACGTCCACGCCCTTGATCGCGCCCCGCCCCGACCACGCCAAGCCCGAAAGCACGGTGAAGCCCTTACCGTGGATGGGCGCCTGCGGACTCGGATTGGTGATGACGGACTTCGCGTCCATGGCCCAGGTGAAGCGCCGCGCCTGACCGTCCGGCATGAGTGCCGTGTACTTCGACGTCTCCTCGCGGGTGTGCCAGGGCTCGTCGCCGACCTTGATCCGGCGCAGCCACTTCACCCACATGTTGCCTTGCCATCCCGGCAGGACGAGGCGGAGCGGATAGCCGTGCTCGGGATAGAGCGCCTCTCCGTTCATGGCGTAGGCGACGATGGCGTCGTCGAACGCTTTCTCGATCGGCACGGAGCGGGTCATCGCCGCGGCGTCGGCGCCCTCCGGCAACAGCCACTTGGCGTTGGTCTTGAGACCGGCTTCTTCGAGCAAGCGCTTGAGCGGGACGCCCGTGTACATGACGCAGTGGATCATGCCGTGGGTGAACTGACAGCCGTTGAGCTGCGCGCCCTTCCACTCCATGCCGGAATTGGCCGCGCATTCGAGGAACGCGATCCGGTTGACGCGGGGGAAGCGCTTGATGTCCTCCAGCGTCAGCATCAGCGGCTTCTCGACGAGGCCGTGGATCATCAACCGATGCTCGGACGGATCGATCTCGGCGATGCCGCCATGGTGGCGCTCGAAGCCCAGGCCGTTCGGGGTGATGATTCCCTCCAGCTGGTGCAGCGGCGTGAAGCTGACCGAACTCTGGCGCGAGGCGGTCAGCCATTCGACGTCGCGGCGGATCACGTCCACCTCGAACTTCGACGGGCGGCCGTAGGGCCGGCTGACGACACCCTCACCGAGCGACTGCGACCATTCCGGTACGCTCGGCGGAAGGTTCTTCGCGTCCGGCGCGGCGGCTGCGCGGCCCGCAAAAGCCCCCGTGCCGACCGCTCCGCCGAGGGCGAGGCCGGTGCGCAGGAAGGATCTTCGAGAGGTTGGCCCGGACGGATCGGGGCGCGGCTTCGGTTCAGACATCGGCCTCTCCGAACTGTTTCAAGTATAGCAATGTGTGAATATATTGGAGACGACTAGGCGCCACGGACGGTGACCTGCGCGGGCGTCGGGTTCACCGTTCCCTTGGCCTTGATGTGCGAGGAGACGACGTCCCAGATCGGCGGGCCGTCGGTGCCCTCGTTGACGCTCGCCCATCCTGCCACGGTGTAGCTGGTGCCAGCCTCGATGGGTTTGCCGGTGCGCAGGAGGGTGAGGTCTGAGATGCGGCTGCCGGCCGGGCGAGCGACGTCGATGGCGTAGGACACGCCGCCCACCCGCACCATGTCGCCACCTTGCTGGTAGTACGGATCGGCGTTGAAGAGGTTGTCGGCCACGTCCTCCAGCACCTCCTTCAGCCGGGCGCCGGTCATCGGCATCCGATAAGCCGCCGGGTAGGTGATGGCGGTGGCGTTGTAGACGTCCTCGCGGGTTATCGACTGGCCGGGCAGGAGGGTCGTGCCCCAGCGGAAGCCGGGCGAGAGGGCAATCTCAGCCTCTCGCTCGGACAGGAGCGCATCGCAGATCATGTCGTCGAGCGTGCCGTTGAAGTTGCCCCGCCGGTAGAGCAGGGCCTCGGTCCGGCCGAGTTCCTCCTTCAGCATCGCCTCGTGGGGCGCACGGATCGACCGGATCTTGGCCGCCATCGTCTTCTCTGGGGCGATGATATCGGAGAAGATCGGGATGAGCTTCGAACGGTAGCCCTTCACGGCCCCGTCCCGCACGTCGAGGTCGACGCGGGTGAGGAACTTGCCGTGGCTGCCCGAGGCGATGAGTAGGGTGTTGCCGACCTTTACCGCCTGAGGCAGCGCGTCGTGCGTGTGTCCGGTGAGTACGACGTCGATTCCCTTCACCCGCGAGGCGAGCTTGCGGTCCACGTCGAAGCCGTTGTGGGAGAGCAGCACGACGAGGTCGGCGCCCTCCTTCCGGGCCTTGTCGACGCTCGCTTGCACGTCCTCCTCGCGGATGCCGAAGGACCAGCCGGGGATCATCCAGCGAGGGTTGGCGATGGGCGTGTAGGGAAAGGCCTGCCCGATCACCGCGACCTTCGCGCCGCCGCGCTCGAACATCTTCGTGGCCTCGAAGGCCGGCTCGTTCCATTCGGCGTCGCGAACGTTCTGGCCCAGGAACGGGCAGCCGAGCCCGTCCACGATCTCCTTAACCCGTTCGGTGCCGAGGGTGAACTCCCAGTGGCCCGTCATGGCGTCGGGCTTCAGCAGCGCCATGCAGTCGACCATGTCCTGGCCCTTGCTCACCATCGAGGTGTAGCTGTTCTGCCAAGTGTCGCCGCCGTCCAGGAACAGCACCTTGTCGCCTCGCTCGGCGCGGATCGCGTCGAGCACCGTGGCGATCCGGTCGAGGCCGCCCATCCGGCCATAGCTGCGGGCCAGCGCGACGTAGTCCTCCGGCGTGAGCGCATAGGCCAGCGGCGAGCCGCCGGGGATGCCGTAGAGGTCGAGGTAGGCGCGTCCGGTGACGTGGGGGACCTGACCGCGCGCCTCGCCCATCCCGAGGTTGGTCGAGGGCTCGCGGAACAGCACGGGCCGCAACTGCGCGTGGATGTCGGTGAGATGGACCAGGGTGACGTTGCCCATCGGCTCGAAGGCCAGGAGGTCGTCCTGGGTCAGGCGCTGCTGGGCGAAGGCGCGGGTCCAGCCCGTCGGCACCAGGGCCGCGGTGGCGGCGGCGATCTGCAGGAAGTCGCGGCGTGAGGTCATGGCAGGATCAGGCCCTCAGTTGCGCACGGCGGGCGTCTCGACCGGAAGGCCGAGGCCGCGCCACGCGACGTAGGTCTCCAGGGCGAGGAACTCGTCGGAGAGCGGCTTGAACGGCGTGGCCCGGACGTCCTGCATGCAACCTTCCATGCGCTCGTGGAGCGGCACCAGCCGCTGGTCGCGCAGGCGGTAGACGGGGAATCCGTTGCTCTGCCCCTGGCTGAGGAAGTCGGCCCGGAGATACTTGCCGTGGTTCTTCTCGTGGCAGCTCGCGCAAGCGAGATCGAGTTGGCCGTTCCGCTGGTAGTAGAGCGATTGTCCTCGCTCGAACCAGGGCGTCATGGGCCCGTCCACCTTCACGGCGACCGGCATCCCGCGGGACTGGTTACGGACGTAGGTGGTCATGGCCGTAAGTTCGGACGAGCCGAAGGCCCAGGGCTCGGCTTTCAGGGCGCCGCTGCGGCAGATGTTGATCCGCTGCTCCAGATTGACCGGCTTGCCGAGCTTCTCGTTCCACTTCGGATAGGCCGCCGCGACGCCCTTCATCGAGGTCGATGCCTCGTTGTGGCAGCTCGCACAGGACTTTCCCGCCGCGCCATCGACCTTCGACCAGAGTTCCTCTCCCTGCTCCACGGCGAGGAAGCCCGGATTGTTGAAGTCGTCGGCCTGCATGTCCTGCGTTTCCTTGGAGCGGAAATACAGGCCGGAGACAACTTCATCAAACGGGGAATTCGGGTTCTGGACCTTGAGGCCGTGCGCCTGCCAGGCCGGACGCTCGGACCCTTCCTTAGCGGCGGGCGCGGAGGGCATGTCCTGCGCATGGGGTGCGACGGCCAGCGCGACGAGCGCGAGCGCGGTGACGGCAAAGGGAATGGGGCGGACCATTGCGAGGGCTCCGGCGCGGCGGGGGAGGCGCTCCGGGGCAATCGGCCCCGGGCGCGCGTCAGGCGACCTTGATCTGCTCGGTGGCCTGGGTCTTCGACCCGTCGTCATCGATCCAAGTGAAGGTCAGCGTGCCGGTTTCCTCGGGTCTGATCTTGAACTGGAAGTAGGGGTTGGCGGAGACCGCGCTCTCTATGTCGGCGCTGAAGATCGTCTTGCCATTCAGGTCGCAGGTGAACTTATTCAGGATCTTGCGCGGGATCGTCTTCCCGTCCTTGTCCTTGCGCTGGCCGGATTCCATCGTGTGTGAGACGAGCGTCTTCACCTCGATGATGTCTCCCTTTGCGACATCCTTCTTGTCCAGTTTGATCCGCGGCTTCACGTCGGCCATGTGGTCCTCCCGTCCTCGTTCGATGCTGTTGCGTGTGGGTTAGCCGCCGCAGCCGCCGATGGTGACCTTCACCTGGCGGACGTCGCTGAAGACCGAGCCGTCGTTCATGCGGGCGACCGCGATGACGTTCTGCGTCTCGGCAAGACGGATGCGCGTGTTCGCCTCGGCGACGCTCGACGGCGTGAAGTGGAAGCTGATGACGCCGGGGTTCGGATTGCCCTCGGCAACGATCATCACCTCCTCGACATAGCTCTCCGGCGTCATCGGCACGTCGACGCTCACCGTCATCGGTACGGTGTTGCCGTTCTCGGCGATCTCGGGGAGTTCGAGCTTGACCTTGCCCCTCACGGGCTCCTTGCCGCGGGTGAAGGCCTTGATGGCCTCATCGGTCGCAGGCTTCGCGGCCAGGGCCGGTCCAGCGCGGAAGGCGAAGGCGGTTGCCACGACGGCTCCGGTGCCGAAGGCCAGGGCTTGGCGGCGGTTCAATGCGGGGATCTTGGCAGAGGTCATGGGAAGCGGCTCCTTCAGCCCGCGAGATCACTTCAGGGTCGTGAGGTAGGCGACGACGTCCTCGACCTGCTGCGCGGTCAGGATCGGCTTGCCCTGGAA
Source organism: Methylorubrum podarium (assembly GCF_022179745.1). Taxonomy (GTDB): domain Bacteria; phylum Pseudomonadota; class Alphaproteobacteria; order Rhizobiales; family Beijerinckiaceae; genus Methylobacterium; species Methylobacterium podarium. Next base: position 13,656 of record NZ_BPRD01000054.1, on the reverse strand, counting down.
CTCGGGACGCACGCGATGAAGGCCCTCGATCCGGTAGAAGGCAGGCATCACGGTCGCCTCGGTGAAGACGTGCTTCGGGTTGACGACGATCATGCGCAGATGCGCCGCGTCCCACCGTTCGGCGACGCCGTCGAGGGAGGGTCCGATCTCGCCGTGAAAGGACTCGGTGCTCAGCGAAGAGACCTGATGGCAGCCGAGGCAGTTGCCCTGGCGGCGGTTCACCACGACCTTGGCGCCGGCCGCCGCATTCCCCGGCTTGTCGGTAAGCGGCTCGGGGATCGCGTCGCTGCCGTCGACGGCCACGACCTTGAACGGTGCAAGCCCGGTTGAAGCCGTCTCGGCTCCGGCGGCGGTCGCGAGGACGCAAAGTCCTGCGAGCGCAAAGGCTGTGATCGGCCTACGCATCTGGCGTTTCCTCGGTGCGCCGTCATTGCGGCGGGTGCGGTCGTTTCGAACCGCACGCACTGCCGATGGGCGAACCAATCGACATATGCGAATATTTGCAAGTTTGACGCTTATCGCTTTCGAGTCAAGCGTTAATCAGGAGGCCACCGATCATCGCGGCCGAACTGTTAGCCCCGCCGCGCCGCCTCCGGGGAGCGCAGGTAGTCCTGCAGGTTCGTACGCTCGTAGGCTCGCTCGGCCACGAAGGCGAAGGTTCGCCGGAACTCCTCAGGCGCGACATAACCCCGAAGGCGCAGGACCTCGCGCTGCTGAGGCGGCTTGTCCGCGAGCGTCGATTCTTCCGCCGGGAAAAACTGTATGCTCGGCGTGGAGTAGATCCCGTATTTCTCCGCGAAGCCCTTTTCGGAAAGGGTCTGCCCGTCAAAATCGGTGACTTCGCGCGAACCGATGAAGTTCAACTGCAGGATATCGAAACGCTCGCGGATATACGTGCTCGTCGCCCGATCCGCGAAGTTCACGAGGTGGATCTGCTTGCAGTAGGGACAGCCCTTCAACTCCCAAAGGACGGCAAGACGTTTGCCGTGGTCCCGGGCCGCCCTCAGATCGTCCGACAGGTCGAGGAAGCTTTCGAGGAACCAGGGCTCCCGGTAGAGACCGTCATCGCCCTGGATCGCCTGGGCCATGGCTTTGGAAGGCAGGCCAAGCGCGAGGGCACCCGCAAGGAACCGGCGCCGGGTCGACATGACGTCCCCTCCAAATATTCTTGTTCGTGCATGTGTAGTGCGAATTTCCCGCATCTGGCAATCCGTTGCCCCTGATACCCGCTGCTGCTGTGGCTTTGAGAGGAGGCGAGGTGAAGGGGCGATTGAGTCCGCTGTTCCGGGGCCAATCACAATCCCGGCGGCCACGTCGCTTCCACTCGAACACATTCGATTTTTGCTATATCAAAGTGATGGTCTTGAGCTTGGGAAGGTCGATGCGGGAAACGAGGCGGGCAGTCATGGCGGGGGCTTGGGGGGGCGCCCTATGGCCTTGCTCCGTCGAGGCCGCCGAAATGGTCAAATTCGAGCGGCGCGGCTGCCCGTGGTGCAAGGTGTGGGACAAGGAGATCGGGCCGATCTATCCGAAGACGGATATCGGGAAGCGGGCGCCGTTGCGCCGTGTCGATCTCGACGCAGGCATCCCTCCCGGACTCACGCTCAAGCGCCCGATCCTCTACACACCGACATTCGTCCTCATCGAAGGCGGCGCCGAGGTCGACCGGATCGAGGGCTATCCGGGCGAGGAGTTTTTCTGGGGGCGGGCCGAGCGGTTGCTGAAACAGCTACCGGCTTCCCCGTGACGGGTTTTAGACGGCAAGGAAAAGGGTGAGATGATGCCGTTGCAGCAAGCGCAGCCGGTGACGAGCGCCGAGGCCCCGGGCAGCCTCGACCTGGAACTGTTGCTGGCCAATGCACGTGATGCCAGCGAGCTGCTGAAGGCTCTCGGCCACGAGGCGCGCCTTGTTATCCTTTGCCTGTTGGTCGAGGGCGAGCGCTCAGTCTCGGAACTGGAGCAACTGCTGAACCTGCGCCAGCCCGCCGTGTCCCAGCAGTTGGCGCGGTTGCGGGCCGACGATCTCGTCGAGGCCCGCCGCGACGGCAAGAACATCTACTATGCGCTGGCCCGGCCCGAGGTTCGCGAAATCATCGCTGCCTTGCACCGCGCCTTCTGCAACGGACGTACGCCGTAACCTTTGAAGCCCCTCACGTATGTCGGTCTACGAGAAAGTAGAGACCCGCTCGGGCTCCGACGAGGATCGCGCCGAGGGCGAGCATCGAGCCGACCGACAGCGTCGAGAGACCGCTCAACCCCTGGCCGATGGTGCAGCCGAGGGCAGTGACGCCGCCCGTGCCCATTAGGAACGCGCCGAGAAGGTGGCGCTTCACCTCCCGGGCATCGTCGGGCGCTTCCCAATAGAATTCGCCCGCTTGGCGTGCCGACGCGAAAGATCCGACCAGGACGCCGAAGACCGAGGCCACGCCGAAATCGATCTTCGTGCCGCTCGCGAGCATGGCGTAGAGCAACGTATCGCCGACAGGTCGAGCGAAGCTGAAGGAGCCGACCGCCTGGGTCTCGAACTCGTCGAAGCCCGCGCTTCCGTTGGCCCACCATCCGGCGACGATCACACATCCGATCACGATAGCGCCGACCAGCAGCCGCTTCGTCTCCCGGAAGGCGCCGCTCGTGAGCGCCGCGATACAGAAGCCGACGCCTACCACGACGCTCACGACAATGCGGCCCGCCTGATCGAGCCGCAGGAGAGCGCCGAGGCGCTGGCTTCCGAGATCGACGCTTAACGGCTCAGTAATCGTCACGCGCATGAGCGCCGTCACGCCGCTGATTGCCATATAGGCTGAGAGGCCGAGCACAAGCAGGACGAGGAGGGCTCGTAGGTCTCCCCCGCCGAGCCGAATGAGAGCCCCAAAGCTACAGGTCCCTACGAGCGCCATCCCAAAGCCGAACATCGCCCCGCCGAGGATCATCGCGCCCCATTCCAAGCGCGGCCCCGTGTAGATCGACCGGGAGAGGTCGAGACCGGCAGCGGCTTCCAAAAGTTGGGTGCCGAGGATGGCGATGCCAATCGCCAGCAGCCAAGCACGCGCGCGGCGGGTGTCACGCGCGTAGACGGCATCCTCGATGGCGCCGAGCGTGCAGAAGCGACCCCGCCGTGCGACCGTGCCGAGCAGTGCTCCAAGGGCGAGGCCGAGCGCCGCCCGGAGAAGGTAAGCAGGCAGCGTGTCCAACATCAGCCTAGATTCGTTCACCCTTGAAAGGCCTTGTCAAACGGCCGTGTGAGAATCGTAGCGTCCCGTGACGCACAGCGACGGAACAGTCTGCGTCAGGCTGGCGACAAGTTGGCTCCGTGCGCGGCTCACCCGGCTCTTGACGGTCCCTACCTGGCAGCCGAGGCGGGCTGCCGCCTCTTCGTAGGTGAAGCCTTCGGCCCCCACGAGCAGCAGCGCCTGGCGTTGCGGGAGCGGCAGCGTCCCGATGAGGTTCATCACGGCCCCGAGCGCCACGACGTGGTCCTGGTCCGGTGCCGCCGTAAGCGTCGCGGCGTGCGCGCCCTCGGCGTCCTCGACCTCGCGCCTGGCCTTGCGCATCTCGGTGTAGAACTGGTTGCGCAGGATCGTGAAGCTCCAGGCCGTGAAGTTGGTGCCGGGCACGAACTTCTCCCGGTTGGCCCATGCCCGGACCATCATCTCCTGCACGAGGTCGTCGGCGCGGGCCGCATTCGCGCAGAGGGACATCGCGAACGTCCGAAGCATCGGCAGCGCCCGGAGGAGATCGTCGCGGAACGTGACCCCGAGACGCTCGCCGGATGCGACCAGCGACGCCTCGAACCGCTCGACGAGGAGCGAGAGCCTCTCCGGGATGGCCGCGTGCTCGGCAACCGAGAAGTAATCCCGCAACGGACCCGTAAGATGGGCAGCGATGCCCGCCTTGGAGCAATCGCCGCTGGGCAAAGCCGTTGGATCGGCGGCATGCGGGGTGTCGGTCACGGTCGGATGCCTTTTCGAGTGAGGGTAAGGTGCGACGACCGCACGATGCATTCGTTGTGATGCGGAACCCCGAGCTTGACCGCCCGAACGGTCCTCAGGCGGGGTCGACCGAGGCCCCCGCCTTGACCAGTGCCGGAAAGCCCCCGGCAACGTGGGCGACCGGTCCGAGGCCCATGTCGTTGAGCACCTTGGCGGCCAGGGCCGACCGGTTGCCGGAGGCGCAGTAGAGTACCAGGCGCCTACCGCCGCCGAGCTCGGCCTTGTGGGTCGGGCTCTCCGGGTCGGCCTGGAACTCCAGGAAGCCGCGGGGCACATGGACCGCGCCGGCGATCCTGCCGGTCTTGGCCAATTCCTCGCCTTCGCGCACGTCGACGAGCATCGTGTCGGGCTGGCCGAGGCGTGCGAGCGCCTCCTCGGCCGACAGGGTCTCAACCTCGCGGTTGGCTTCCGCCACCAAATCCTTCGCGCTTCTCATGGTCATGGCTTCCTCCGTCACTCGCCCCAGGCCGCGCCGTCGAGGGCGTCCAGCGGGATCTTCAGGTAACGCTTGCCGTTCGCCTCGGGCTCGGGCAGGCGGCCGCCTCGGATGTTCACCTGCAGGGAATGCAGGATGAGCTTGGGCATCGGCAGTTCGCGGTCGCGTGCCTCGCGCATGCGGACGAACGCCTCCTCGGTCGGGGCCTCGACGAGGTGCGGGTTCTCGGCCCGCTGCCGGGCGACCGTGCTCTCCCAGGCCGCCTCGCGCCCGCCCGGGCGGTAATCGTGCCCAGTGAACAGCCGTGTCTCGTCCGGCAGGGCCATGATGCGCTGGATGCTGCGCCAGAGCGCGTGCGCGCTGCCGCCTGGGAAGTCGGCCCGCGCCGAGCCGCTGTCGGGCATGAACAGCGTGTCGTGGATGAAGGCGGCGTCGCCGATCCGGTAGGCGATGGAGGCCATGGTGTGGCCGGGCGTGAACATCACCTCGACGTCGAGGTCGCCGATCCGGAAGCGCTCGCCGTCGGCGAAGAGCCGCGACCACTGCGAACCGTCCGTCCGGAACGTGTCGGGCAGGTTGTAGAGCCCCTTCCAAAGCCGCTGCACGTCGACGACCTTCTCGCCGATGGCGGTCGGGACGCCGGTCTTGTCGTGCAGGTAGCCGGCCGCCGAAAAGTGGTCGGCGTGCGGATGGGTGTCGAGGATCCACTCCAGCTCGTAGCCCTCGCGCTCGATGTGGGCGAGCAGGGCATCGGCGGAGCGGGTCGCGGTCGCGCCGGACTTCGGATCGAAGTCGAGCACCGGGTCGATGATGGCGCAGCGCTTCGTCCCGGGATCGGCGACGACGTACTGGATGCTGCCGGTCGGCTCGTCATGGAAGCCGGTCACGATGGGACGCCCGCGCAGGGCTGCGATGGTCTGGTCCGACATGAAACGCCTCCTTTTTCGGGTTCAGGTGTTGGCGCCGAGGAGCGGCAGGGCTCCGCGGGCGACGACGTACAGGCCGACCAGGATGACGAGGCCGGCGAAGGTGACGGTCAGGGCTCGCTTGCGCCCGGCGAGCCTCTGGCCGAGGCGCGTGCCGGCGAGGCCGCCGAGCACGCCTCCCAGGATGAACAGGCCGGCCAACGGCCAGTCGATCAGGCCGGAGGCGGCGTAGCTCGCGGCGGTCGCCGCCCCGAAGGCGCTGACCGCGACCAGCGAGGTGCCGATGGCCATCGGCAGCGGCATCGACGTCGCCAGCATCAGGCCCGGCACGATGAGGAATCCCCCGCCGATGCCGAAGAAGCCGGAGAACAGGCCGACCGCGAACCCGATGCCGAGCAGCCAGGGCAGGAGTACCGGGGCGTTGGCCTTCGTCAGGCGCACCTCGGGGTCGCCGTCACCGCGCCGCTTGCGCAGCATCAGGCCCCCGACCACGAGCATCACGACACCGAACAGGGCCAGGAGGCTCTGCCCGTCGACCGCCTTCGCAGCGACCGAGCCGGCCAGCGCGCCGAGGACGCCGGCGACCGAGAATGCCGCCGCGCAGCGCCACTTCACGTTCCCCGCCCGCCATTGCGGGACGAGGTTGCCGGCCGCGCTGACCGACACCGCCAGGGCGCTGGTGCCGATCGCCACGTGTGGCGAGGACACGCCGACGACGTAGGTCAGGAGCGGGACCGCCAGGATCGAGCCGCCCCCGCCGACGAGACCGAGGATCAGGCCGACGACCCCGCCCGAGCCGGCCGCGAGGCCGGATGTCAGCAGGCCGGGCGTCATGCGTCGGCTCCCTGGACCGCCGGCTTCGGGGCTGCCGCCGGAAGAAGGTGAAACGCCAGCATCCCGACGACCATGGCGACGACGAAGGTCACAGCTTGCGCCGGTGCGACCGTCAGCAGGGTGAGGGCGGGCCCCGGGCACAGGCCGGCGAGGCCCCAGCCGAGACCGAACACCGCGGCGCCGGCGATCAGGCGCGGGTCGAGGTCGCGCCGGGTCGGGATCTCAAGCCGGGAGGCGAGCAACGGCCGCCCACGGCGCCGCGCCACGAAATAGCCCGTCGCCGAGACCGCGACGGCGCCAGCCATCACGAAGGCGAGGCTCGGGTCCCAGCGCCCGGTCACGTCGAGGAAGGCGAGAACCTTGGCCGGATCAGCCATGCCGGAGACGAGGAGGCCGAGGCCGAACAGGAGACCGACGGCGAAGGCGGAGGCGGTCTTGGCCATGGCTCAGGCTCCGACGAGATGGCGCACGACGAGGACGGTCAGGATGGCGACGGCCATGAAGGTGCCGGTGGCGACCACGGAGCGGGGCGAGCCACGGCCGATGCCGCAGACACCGTGGCCGCTCGTGCAGCCGGCACCGAGGCGCGATCCGAACCCGACCAGCAGACCGGCGACCACGAGCAGCGGGAACGAGGCATCCACCGTCAGCGGCGGCAGGCTGCCACCCAGGCCGGCGTAGGCGAACGGCGCCAGGACGAGTCCTGCCACGAAGGCGGCGCGCCAGCCCGTCTCGCGAGATGGCGGGGTTAGGAGGCCGCCGAGAATGCCGCTGATGCCGGCGATCCGTCCGTTGAGGAGCAGGAACAGGGCCGCGGAGGTGCCGATCAAGGCACCGCCGGCGAGGGCGCTGACAGGCGTGAAGCCGTCCATGGTGGTCGCTCCCAAACGGTGGTCCGGGGGATGCCCGGCGGGGCGCAAGGGACGTCCTCCCCTGCCAAACCAGAACATTAGATAACTCTTATTTAGCATCATCTAATGGAATGGCAAGCGTGAAACCGACGGCCTGGATTGGGACGCGCAGAGGGGGTGCGGTGGCGCACGGGCGCCTTCGCCTTTGGGCGGACGCCATCGTTGGCGTGGCATCGATGCCGACGGGAGGCTCGCCGTCTCCCGTTCGACCAACTCAGGGATGGATGTAGGCGAACCCCATGCCCTGCAGCCGCGCCAGTTCGGCGACACCGCTCGGCACCACTTCGTCCTCGGTGACGCCGTAGAGCGTGTTGCGGTCGATCTTCCGCTCGCGCAGGGTATGGCCGCAGACGAGGAACCGAACGCCCATCCCCTTGAGGGCATCGATACGGGCGGCGAGCTCCCTGTCGCTCGCGGCCGACTGGAAGAGCCCGACCCCGTCGCCGTGGCTCACCACGCGGATCTCAACGTGGGTCTTGCCCACGGTCTCGACGTGGTTGCGCAGATTGCCGAGCAGGCGCTTGAAGTAGGCGGCTCCGTCGGGGCCGCCGTCGTTGTGGTAGACCACCTTCTGGTCGGCGTAGTACCCGGCCGGCGCTTCCGGGCCGGCATGGGCGGCCCCTACGCCCAGGGTCGCAAGCACGACCGCGATCATCAGGCTCCTAAAGACCGTCATCGTCCGCCTCCCCGTCATAGGCCGGAGGCTCGGGTGCTTCCGACGCGCTGCGCGATAGGTTGTCGAGCCCCGCATGATCGAGGCCGTCGTCCGGCTTCGGTCCGGAGGATGCGCCGTTCCCGAGGCTGCCCGTCGTCTCCGGCGCTTTTGGCCGTGCGGCGTGGACGGTGCCTCGGGACCCGAGCACCACCACCTTCGTGCCGGTGGGGACGCGCCGGTGCAGGTCGATCACGTCCTGGTTCAGCATGCGGATGCATCCCGAGGACACCGCCTCGCCGATGCTCGATGGTTCCGTCGTGCCGTGGATACGGTACAGCGTGTCCTTGCCGTCCTTGAACAGGTAGAGCGCCCTGGCGCCGAGCGGGTTCCTGTCGCCGCCCGGCATGCCGCCGGCCCAGCGCCCGTTCCGCTCCGGATCACGCCGGAGCATGTCGGGCGTCGGCGTCCAGCGCGGCCAGGACGCCTTGCGGGCAACGGTCGCCTCGCCGGTGAACTCGAATCCGGCCTTGCCCACCCCGACCGCGTAGCGCATCGCCTTGCCGCCCTCCATGACGAGGAAGAGGAAGCGTTTGTATGGATCGACGACGAGGGTGCCGGGCAGCTCCTTTGACGGGTAGTCGACCAACTGGCGGACGTTGCGAGCCTTGAGGTCGCGCGGGTCGACCGCCTCGACCGGGAAGGGTTCGTCCGTGACGGCGGCGTACCGGCGCAAGACCTCCGGGGTGATCTGCGGCCGGGCTTCCGCGACGGGGGCCGGAGCCCCCTGCGAGGTCGAGCAGGCGCCGAGCGCCGAGGCGAGCGCGATCAACGTCGTAAGGCGGAGGGGCCGCGGCATCACGAGCGACCCCGCGCTCGGGCCTGGGCGACTGCCTGCCTGAAGCCGTCGTAATCGAGCGCCGCCGCGACCTTGAGTTGGCCAATCAGGAAGACCGGCGTTCCCTGGAGCCCCAGGGCGTCCGCCTGGTCGAGGTTGCGCTGGAGCAGGGCCGCGATCTCGGCCTGGTGCGCCTTCCGGTCCTCTTCCAGGCGGGCGACGTCGACGCCCGAGGCGGCCACCGCCTCCAGCATCCGCTCCTTCGGGATCTTGCGGCCCGGAATCCCCATGAGCGCGCGGTGCACTTCGTCGTAGCGGCCCTGGTACTTCGCCGCGAGGGCGAGTTGGGCGCCGTAGACGGAGGCGTCGCCGAGGATCGGCCAGTCCTTGTGGACGAGGCGGATGCGCCCGTCCGCCTTCACCAGACGGATGAGGTCGGGCTCGGCCTTCTTGCAGAAGGGGCAGTTGTAATCGAGGAAGGCGACGATGGTCAGGTCGCCCTTCGGGTTGCCCGAGACCGGCACCTCCGGGTCGTTGAGGATGGCGTTGGGGTCGACGCCCTGGGCGAAGGCCTCCTCGATGGGGGGCGCCAGCGACAACAGGGCAGGCGCGAGCGCGACGGCGGGCATAAGGGCGAGCAGGGTCCTGCGGTCCATGGTGGTCTCCGTGAAACTTGGTTTGTCGAAAAGGGGGGCTCAGGCGCCGACGAGGGCGAGGCGGCGCTTCAGGTCCTCGACCGTGAGTTCGCCCTCGGTGCGGGCCTCGCGGACCTCGCCGCCGTCGGGGCGCATCAGGATGAGGGTCGGCGGTCCGACCACCTCGAAGCGCCGCATCAGGGCGCGGGTGGCGTCGTCGTCGCGGGTGACGTCGGCGCGGATGACCGAGACGGCCCTCAGCCTCGCCCGGATGCCGGGGTCAGCCAGGACCGTCCGTTCGTTGGTCTTGCAGACGCTGCACCAGTCGGCGGCGAACTCGACGAGCACCGGCTTGCCCGCGGCACGGGCCGCCGCGAGGGCGGCCTCGAAAGCCGGGACGGAGGAGACAGACCGGCTCTCCTCGACGTGAACCGCTCGCGACGGGCCGAAGCCTGCGAGCGGCCGGAGCGGGTCGGTCCCGCCGCCCGCGGCGCCGACGACGAGGGCGCAGCCGTAGGTCACGGCAACGATACCGGCGACCTTGCTTAGCCGGCCCGCGGCACCCGCCCTGAGGACGTCGAACGCCCCGACGAACACGCCGACGCCGATCGCCAGCGCGCCCCAGAGCACGAGGGAGACCTCGGACGGCACGAGGCGCGAAACCATGGTGATGGCCAACGCGAGGAAGACTACGCCGAAGGCCTGCTTGGCCGCGACCAGCCAAGGGCCTGACTTCGGCAGGATACCCGCCCCGAACGTCCCGAATGCGATCAGCGGCAGGCCCATGCCGAGGCCGAGCGCGAACAGGGCGGCGGCGCCGCGCGCCACGTCGCCGGTCTGGGCGACATAGAGGAGGGCCGCGGCGAGTGGCGGCGTCACGCAGGGCCCGACGATCAGGGCGGAGGTGAAGCCCATGACAGCGGCGGCGCCGAGCGCGCCAAGCTTGCCTCCGTTCAGGCGTGACAGCCGGCCGGCGACGCCGGACGGCAGCGCCAGGTCGAACACGCCGAACATCGACAGGGCCAGGGCGGCGAAGGCTGCGGCGAGCAGTCCAAGCGCGGCGGGAGTCTGGAGTGCGTTTTGAAGGTTGCGCCCGGACCATGCCGCCGCCACGCCGAGCGTCCCGTAGGCCAGCGCCATCGCGATCACGTATGTGCCGGAGAGTACGAAACCTCGTCCGGCCGAGAGCCGCTCCCCGGACCGGGCCAGCATGCCGGCCAGCACCGGGACCATCGGGAGCAGGCACGGGGTGAAGGCCAGGAGCAGGCCGAGCCCGAGGAAGGTCGCCAGGACGCCCGCGAGATGGCCCGAGAGCAGGCCGCTCGCGGGCTCGGCCTGCGCGTCCGTGGCCGGCGTCGCGGCGGTCGCGGTCGCCTGCGGACCTAGCGCGGGGACCTCGATGACCTTGTTGATCGGCGGGTAGCAGATGCCCTTCTCGGCACAGCCCTGATAGGTGACGCGCACCTCGCGCACCCCCGCGAGAGCCGCACCCGGCACGATGGCCTCCGTCGCGCCGTGATAGACTTCCGTCGGCCCGAAGTTGGGGTCATCCTTGGTCTCGCCGAGCTGGGTGCTGACAGGAAGCTCCCTGCCGCTCGCGTCGGTGGCGGCGATCTTGTCACGGTAGAGGTAGGTGCCGGGGGCGATGGTCCATCGCAGGCGCAGCGAGAGGTCTGGGTCGCGAGCCGCATCGACGGTGAAGGGCGTCGGCCGCGCACCGGGCTCGCGGCACTGCCCCGGTGACCACAGCGAGGAGCCGGTCCAGAGCAGGGCAGCGAGGATAAGGTGGGTGAAAACGTTCGGCATGGGCAGGGTCCGGGATCGGATCGGCCCGCCGCGGGTCGGAAACGCAGCTTAAGCCAGGCTTAAGCGGGGCCCGGAGGATGGGGGCCGTAAAGGGAGACACGCATGCGCATCCTCGTCGTCGAGGACGACACCATCCTGTCGGACGGTCTCAGGGCTGGTTTGGGCCTGGGCGGGGCGACGGTCGATTGCGTCGCAACCTGCGCCGACGCCGAGGCGGCGCTCGCCACGAGCGCGTTCTCGGCCATCGTGCTCGACCTGATGCTGCCCGACGGCTCCGGCCTCGACGTGTTGCGGGGGCTTCGCCGCCGGAACGACCGGACGCCGGTCGTCCTGCTGACGGCCCGGGACGCCGTGACCGACCGGATCGCCGGGCTCGACGATGGCGCCGACGACTACCTCGGCAAGCCCTTCGACCTCGACGAGCTCTCCGCCCGCATCCGTGCCGTCGTCCGGAGGGCCTCGGGTCGGGCCGCCGCGCTCCTGGAGCACGGCGGAATTCGGCTCGACCCCGGCAGCCTTGCCGTCACCGTCGACGGTGTGCCGGTCGCCGTCTCCCGGCGCGAGGTCATGGTTCTGGCGGCCCTCATGGAACGACCTAACGTGCTTCGCTCCAAGGTCGAACTGGAGGAGCGGCTCTACGGCTGGCAGGAGGAGGTCGAGAGCAACGCGGTCGAGGTCCACGTGCACAACCTGCGTGCCAAGATCGGCAAGCACGCCATCGAGACGGTCCGAGGTCTCGGATACCGGATGAGGGCACTCGCATGAGGTCGCTACGCGTCAGGCTTTTCGCCATCCTCGTCCTCGCCACCGGCCTGATCTGGCTCAGCGCGGTCGCCTGGATCTATCTCGGCTCGAAGCGCGAGGTGGAGCAGGTCCTCGACAACCGCCTGCAGGAAGCCGCCCGCATGGTCAGTTCCCTGGTGGGTGCGGTTGGGAGCGCTGGCCCGGACGGGGCACCCCGAACCTTCCCGGCCCCGACGGCCTACGAGCGGCAGCTTTCTTGCCAGATCTGGTCGCTCGACGGGCGCATGGTAGCGCGGTCGACCGGGGCCCCGGAGCGCCGCCTGACCGACGCGCCGGCCGGCTTCTCGCAGCGCGAGGTCGACGGCGAGACCTGGCGGGTGTTCACCGTGGAGGATGCCGAGAGAGGTGTGCGGGTCATGGTGGGTGATCGTCTTGGCCTCCGCGAGCGCCTCGTCACTGACCTCATCATGGGCCTGGTCACACCCGCCATCCTGATGGTTCCGTTGCTCGGCATGCTGATCTGGGCGAGCCTCGGTCGGGGCTTGCGTCCCTTGCGGCTGATGGCGCGGGACCTCGCGGGTCGCGGCGCCGACGACATGAGTGCGATCGACACAAATCGGACGCCGGCGGAGGTGCGTCCCCTGGCAGACGCCCTGAACGGGCTGTTCCTCAAGGTCGAATCGGCCCGCCGGCACGAACGGGAAGTGACGGCCTTCGCCGCGCATGAACTGCGAACACCGCTCGCCGGCCTCAAGGTCCAGGCCCAGGTCGCCATGGCCGCCACCGACCCGGACGTGGCGAAGGCGGCGCTGAGACAGATCCTTGCGGCCGTCGACCGGACCACGCGCCTCGTCCGCCAGTTGCTCGACGCCGCCCAGCTCGATGCCGCAGGGGAGGCGCCCTCCCTGGCGGAGGTCGACGTCGGCGCACTGGTGACGGAGACCGTGGAGGGGATGCGGACGCCTCCCGGGGTCCGGACCCAAATCGATCCGGGGCTACGGGGCTACACGCTGCTGGCCGACCCGGAAGGCCTGCGCCTCGCAGTCCGAAATCTGCACGAGAACGCCGTGCAGCACATGGTGACCGGCACGGTGGCTTGGGGCGCGCGGCCGCATGGCGAGGGCATCGTCGTTCGCGACGAGGGACCGGGCATTCCGGAGGAGGAACTGCCCCACGTCACGACACGGTTCTTCCGTGGGCGACACAAGAGCGAGACGGGTAGCGGTCTCGGCCTCGCCATCGCCGAGATGGCGTCCCGCCGGAGTGGCCTGAGCCTGCGGCTGCGCAACCGGACGGATCGCCCGGGGCTTGAGGCGGAGATCCTCCCGGGCTGAGACCGGTCAGCCGAGCTCCGGGCAGAAGATGTCCTTGAGGGTCGCCAGCACCCGCGCGGCCCTGGGGTCCTCAAGGCGGTAGTGGATCGTCTGGCTCTCGCGCCGGAACGCGACCAACCCATCCTCGCGCAGCTTGGCGAGGTGCTGCGACAGGGCCGATTGGCTGAGCTCGACCTCCCCGGCGAGGCTGGTCACGTCCATCTCGCCGCGGGCGACCAGCAGGCACAGGATGAGCAACCGCTTCTCGTTGGCGAGGAGGCGGAGCAGGCGGGCCGCGTCGGCGGCCTTGTCCTGCAGGCGCATCAGGTCGGTCGGAGTCGCTACGTCCATCGGTCCGTATCCCAGAATGTCAGCCTTATCTTATTTAGGCGATCCTAATATAAAATCAGGGGCTGTGCTCCTTCTTTGCCCACTCCGCGGCTTCGCCCAGGAGGTCATCAAAGGCTTTTCCTGGTGCCGCCTTGCTGCCATCGTCCCCGAGGTAATCGGGCGCAGGCGCGGAAGGAGTGATCTGCGTCGGTCGCAAAGGCCAAGGGCCGCCATTGTATTGG
>NZ_BPRD01000053.1 GCF_022179745.1 Methylorubrum podarium | reverse complement strand
GGCCGCCGCGTCGTCGTCGTCGGGGCCGGCCCCGGCGGACTCGCCACCGCGTTGCTCCTGGCCAAGGCCGGATTGCACGTCACCGTCATCGAGCGCGACGCGACGGTCGGCGGCCGCACCAAGACCGTCGAGGCGCCGGGCGGCTACCGCTTCGACATCGGCCCGACCTTCTTCCTCTATCCGCAGATCCTCGCCGACATCTTCGAATCCTGCGGCGAGCGCCTGGAAGACCATGTCCGCCTGGAGCGGCTCGACCCGCAATACAACCTCGTCTTCGAGGGCGAGGACGGCATCTCGGGCCAGATCCGCGCCACCGGCGACGTGCCGCGCCTCAAGGCGGAGATCGCCCGCCTCGCCCCGGCCGATGCCGAGAACGTCGAGAAGTTCTTCGCCGAGAACCGGATCAAGCTGAACTACTTCAAGCCGGTGCTGGAGCAGCCCTTCGACAACTTCCTGTCGATGGCGAGCCCGGCCATGCTCGCGGCGCTGCCCCACCTTCATCCCGGCCGCAGCGTGGACCGGGATCTGAGGCGCTACTTCGCCGACCCGCGGGTGCGCCTCGCCTTCTCGTTCCAGACCAAATATCTCGGGATGAGCCCCTTCCGCTGCCCGAGCCTGTTCACGATCCTCTCGTTCCTCGAATACGAGCACGGGGTCTACCATCCGGTCGGCGGCTGCGGCGCGGTCTCGGAGGCGATGGCCGGGCTCGGCCGCCGCATGGGCGTCGACATCCGCCTCGGCCAGTCGGTCGAGCGGGTGCTGTTCGAGGGCAAGCGCGCCTGCGGCGTGGTCGTCGGCGGCGAGACGCTGAAGGCCGACGCGGTGGTCGTGAACGGCGACTTCGCAAAGGTGATCCGCGACCTCGTGCCGGAGGCGCGCCGCCCGCGCTGGCGCGACGCCAAGATCGGCAAGGCCCGGCTCTCCTGCTCGACCTACATGCTCTATCTCGGCATCGAGGGCAAAATGCCCGAGAGCCTCGGGCACCACACCATCCTTCTGGCCAAGGATTACGAGCGCAACATCAAGGAGATCACCGGCGGCACCCTGCCGATGCAGCCCTCGGTCTACGTGCAGCATGCCGGCTTCACCGATGGCGGCATGGCGCCGCCCGGCCACACCGCCCTCTACGTGCTGGTGCCGGTGCCGAACCTCAAGGCGGGCATCGACTGGGAGACGGTCGGCCCCCGCTACCGCAAGCTGGTGCTGGAGCGCCTGAAGCTCCTGGGGATCCCCGACATCGAGAGCCGCATCCGCTACGAGCGCGTGGTCGATCCCCGCGACTGGCGCGACGAATTCGCGGTGCACGAGGGCGCGACCTTCAACCTCGCCCACGACCTCATGCAGATGCTGTGGTTCAGACCCCACAACCGCTTCGGGCCGGGCCTCTACCTCGTCGGCGGCGGCACGCATCCGGGCTCGGGCCTTCCCGTGATCTACGAGGGCGCGCGCATCTCCGCCCGGCTCCTGATCGAGGATCTCGCCAAGGAGCAGGCGCCCGCGATCCTGGCGGAGCTGCCGACGACCTCGCCGCTGGCCACGCAGGGCGACCCGAGCTGATGCGGGCGGCCTTTCTCCCGGGCCTCGCCGTGCTCGCCGCCCTCGCAGGGCCGGCGCGGGCGGCGGGCCTGGAGGTGATCGTCGAGGGCTCCGAGCCGGGGCCGGGCGAGGTCTACGTCACCCTCTGCCAGGGCGGGTTGACGGAAGCCGCCTGCCCGATCGGCCGGAGCGTCCCGGCCCGCGGCGGCGCCGAGCGCCTCGTCTTCACCGGCGTGCCGGCGGGCGTCTGGGCGGTCGCCGCCTTCCAGGACGAGAACGGCAACGGCCGACTCGACCGCACCGGGCTCGGCCTGCCGCTGGAGCCCTACGGCTTCTCCGGCGCGGTCGGGCGCCGGGCGCGGCCGGATTTCGCGAGCGCGAGCTTCGACCTGCGCGAGCCCGGCGCCGCGGTGAGGGTCCGCCTCGCCCGTCCCCTGCCGCGGCGCTGACGGGCCTTCCGATGCGCGCCGCCGCCCCGCCCCTCGCCTCCGTCGAGGGGGCCGCCTTCGCCTATCGCGGCCGTCCGGCCCTGCGCGGGGTCGACCTCACCCTCGCCCGCGGCACGACGCTGGCGCTGCTCGGGCCGAACGGGGCCGGCAAGACCAGCCTGATCCGCCTGCTCGCCGGGCGGCTCCGGCCCGACGTCGGCTCCGTGCGCGTGCTGGGCGGCGACCCCCATGCCGACCGGGCGACGCGGAAGAGGATCGGCTTCGTGCCGCAGGAGATCGCCCTCTATCCCCGCCTCACCGTCGCCGAGAATCTCGACGTCTTCGCCCGGCTCGCCGGGCTGAGGCGGGGGGAGCGGCGCGGGGCGGTGGCGGCGGCGATCGGGCGCTGCGCGCTCACCGAAATGGCCGGGCGGCTCGTCGCCACGCTCTCCGGCGGCTACCAGCGCCGGGTCAACATCGCCGCGAGCCTGCTGAGCCAGCCCGACCTGATCCTGCTCGACGAGCCGACGCAGGGGGTCGATCTCGAGGCGCGCGCGGCGATCCACGCGGTGCTGGCGGGACTGCGCGCGGGCGGCGCCGGCCTCGTCGTCAGCACCCATGACTTTTCCGAGGCCGAGCGCCTCGCCGACCACGTGGCCATCCTCGCCGACGGACGGATCCTGCGGGAGGGCGCGCTCGCCGCGCTGATGCGCCCGTTCGAGACCGCCCCGCCGGAGCACGAGGCGGTGCTGGAGGGCGCGCCGGATGCGGCGGCCGAGGCGGCGCTCCGCCGCTCCGGCTTCGTGCCGCTCGCGGGCGATGCGCGGTTCTGGCGCGCCGACCACGGCGCCGCGGGCGGGCTCGACGGCGCGGCCCTGCTCGCTGCCCTGCGGCAGGGCGGCGTGCCGGTCGCCGAGATCCGCGTCCGCCGCCCCGGCCTGGAAACCCTCTACCGGGACACCCTCGCCGACGCTCCGGGCCTGGAGAGCGCGGCGTGATCGCGGCGGCCTTCCGGGTGATGTGGCTCTCGCTGCTGCGCGACCGCGCGGCGCTGACCATGGCCTTCGTGCTGCCCACCGTCATCTTCGCAATTTTCGCCGCGATCTTTTCCGGCGCGATCGGCGACCGCATCCGCATCCATCTCGGGCTCGCCGACCTCGCCCGCACCGCCACGACGGAGCGCCTCGTGACGGCGCTGGAGGCCGAGCCGTCCCTGCGCGTCGAGCGCCTGACCGTCACGGACGAGGCGGCCGCCCTCCGCGCCGTGCGCCGCGGCGAGGTCGATGTCGCCCTGGTGCTGCGGGGCGACCTCGCGGCGCCGACGGGCGCGGAGAAGGGCGGTACGGTGCCGAACCAGCCGGTGCTGCTGATCGAGAGCCCGTCGCGGGCGCTGGCCACGCCGATCGCGCTCGGCCAGCTTCAGCGCGCGCTGAACGACGCCCTGCCCGACGTGGTGCTCTCGCGCATCGTCGCGGACGTGGAGCGCTCCGGCAAGATCGGCCCGGACGAGCGCGCCTTCCTCGACGAGGCCTTCGCCGAGCAGCGGGCGAAGAAGGAGCCGTTCTCCTTCACCCGCCTCGTCGAGACCCGCACCACCGCGAGCGGGCGCGGCAACGAGCGGGTGAGCTACTACGCGGGCGCCATCGCCGCCGTGTTCCTGCTGTTCGCGGCGATGCAGGGGGCGCTCTCCCTGGTGGACGAGCGCGAGGGCGGGCTGGCCGACCGCCTCGCCGCCGGCCCCGGCGGCCTGCCGGTGATCGTCCTGGGAAAGTTCCTATTCCTGCTCAGCCAGGGCGTGGTTCAGGCCGGCCTGATCTTTGCCGCCGCCGCGCTCCTGCACGGCGTCGACGTTTCCGGCCACTGGATCGGCTGGCTCGTCACCTCGATCCTCGTCTCCGCCATGGCCGCCGGCCTCGCGCTCGCAGCCTGCGCCCTCTCGGCCACGCGGCAGCAGGCGCATCTCGCCGCGACCTTCGGCGTGCTGCTGCTCTCGGCGGTGGGCGGCAGCATGGTGCCCCGCTTCCTCATGCCCCCCTGGCTGCAGCAGGCCGGCTGGCTCACCCCCAACGCCTGGGCGATCGAGGCCTATCAGGCGGCCCTCGGCGAGGGTGTCGCCGCGGCCTTGCCCGCCTGGGGCGTGCTGGCGGGGCTGGCGGCGGTGGGGCTCGGCGTGGCCGTGGCCGTGGTGGGCCGGCGCGCGCTCTGAGGCGGATTGCCCCGCGGCGACCCGCGCCCGCGACGGATGCGTGCGGATCGGGCACGGGCTCGGATCCCCGACCGCCATCCGAGCCGCCCCGCCCTCATGACCCACCCGATGCTGCGCCTGCTCATCGCCGACGGCAACGACCGCGACGGTCGCGCCACGCGCGCGGAGGCCGTCGGCCAGACCACCTCGGAGGCCTTCGCCGCCGTGGTGGCCGACCTCGCGCCCGAGGCGGCCTGCACGCTGGTGAATCCCGCCGACGCCGACGCTGTGGGCGGGGCCGAGCTCGCGGGCTTCGACGGCATGGTGCTCACCGGCTCCACCCTGCGGCTCGCCGAGGACGGGCCGGCCGTGCGGCGCCAGCTCGACCTGATGCGCGCGGCGCTCGCGGCCGGGTTGCCGGTCTTCGGCTCGTGCTGGGGCATGCAGGTCGCCGCCGCCGTGGCGGGCGGGGATGTCGGCGAGAACCCGCGCGGACCGGAATACGGCTTCGCCCGGCGCATCGCGCCGGTCGGCGACGGCGCCGCGCACCCTTTGCTCGCCGGCCGCGGCCTCGCCTGGGACGCGCCCGCGATCCATCTCGACGCCGTCCTCGGCGCCCCGCCCGGTGCGCGGGTGCTCGCGGCGAACGCCGTCCTCGACGTGCAGGCGATCGAGATCCCTTACGGCCGGGGCCTGTTCTGGGGCACGCAGTACCACCCGGAGACCGACCTCGACGAACTCGCCGCGATGCTGCGGCTGAGTGCCGACGCGGTCGTCTCCGCCGGGCTCGCCGCGGACCGCGCGGCGGTCGAGGCCCATGCGGGCGAGGTCGCCGAGCTTGCCGGCCGCGACGGGCCGGCCCGGCGGCATCGGGCGTGGCGGCTCGGTGTGGGGTCCGACGTCGTCGAGCCCGGGCCGCGGCGCCGCGAGATCGGCAATTTCCTGAGGCACCTGTCCACAGCCCGCGGCCTGAAATGGCCGGAGCGCGACCGGGTGGCACGTTGACCCGTCCTCCCCTGCATCTAGCTTCGCCTTGACGGCTTTCTTCCAAGCCGCCTTCCAAGCCGCGCGGGAGACGCGTTTCCAATGAGCCAGGGTTCCTCGGTCGCGGTCATCGGCAGCGGGCTCGGCGGTCTCGCCTCGGCCTGCGTGGCGGCGGCCCGCGGGCATCGCGTCACCGTCTACGACAAGAACGCGTGGATGGGCGGCAAGGCGGCGGTGCTGCACGAGGGCGGCTTCCGCTTCGACATGGGCCCGACCATCCTCACCGTGCCCCGCGTCCTGGAGCGCATCTTCGCCGAGGCCGGGCGCTCGGTGCACGATTACATGGACCTGCGCCGCCTCGACCCGCAATGGCGCTGCTTCTTCGACGACGGTTCGGCGATCGACCTGATCGAGGACGTCGACGCCATGGCCGCCTCCATGGACCGCTTCGCGCCGGGCCAAGGGGTGGGCGACGGCTACAGGAAGTTCATCGCCGTCTCCGAGCACCTGCACGGCGTGTCCGAAAGGTTCTTCTTCTGGAAGGCGGTGCAGGACCTGTTCGACACGATCGACATCCGCGCCAACATGAACCCCGGAACGCTGCGCGACGTGCTGAGCCTGCGCATGCACGCCACCGTGGCGAGCACGATCCGCGGCAAGGTCAAGGATGCGCGGCTCGCGCAGATGCTCGACCACTTCGTGCAATATGTCGGCTCCTCGCCCTACGGCGCGCCGGCGGTGCTCTGCGCCATCGCCCACATGCAGACGGCGGAAGGCGTCTGGTACCCGATGGGCGGCACCCGCGCGGTGGCCGAGGGGCTGATGCGGCTCGCCACCGAGCTCGGCGCCACGATGAAGCCCGCCGACGAGGTGCTCGGCCTCGACATCGCCGACGGCCAGCTCCGCGGCCTGCGCACCCGCGACGGCATCAGCGCCTACGACGCCGTGATCTCCAACATGGATTCGGTGCGCACCTACCGCGAACTCGTCGGCGGCGAGGTCGGCAGATCCTACGAGAAGAAGACCTTCGAGCCGGCCTGCTCCGGCGTGGTGCTCTATCTGGGGCTCAACAAGCGCTACGAGCACCTCGCCCACCACGACTTCGTCTTCTCCCGCGACCCGGAGGAGGAGTTCGACTTCATCTACCGCAAGGGTGAGCCGGCCCCCGACCCGACCGCCTACCTCGCGGCCCCCTCCTCCACCGATCCGAGCGTGGCGCCGGACGGCGGCGAGGCGCTCTACGTCCTCGTCCACACGCCGTATCTGCGCCCGCACCACGACTGGTCGAAGATGTTCCCGGCCTATCGCCGGACGATCCTGGAGAAGCTTAAGCGCACCGGCGGCATGCCGGACATCGAGGAGCGCATCGTCGTCGAGCGCCACCTCACGCCGCAGGACATCCACGACCGCTACAAGGTGCTGAACGGCGCGATCTACGGGCTCGCCTCGCACGGGCGGATGATGGGCGCGTTCAAGCCCGGCAACCGCTCGCGGGAGGTGCGCGGCCTCTATCTCGCGGGCGGCGCCGCCC
>NZ_BPRD01000052.1 GCF_022179745.1 Methylorubrum podarium | reverse complement strand
GGGGAGGGGACAGGCCATGCCCCGACCGAAGCGATCAACCGGACACCGTCTGATACCGTTTCCGGTTGATCACTTCGGTTTCACCATCCGCCGTCATTGCGAGGCGAAGCCGTGGCAATCCAGGGCGCGACATCTCCGGAGAGGTCGCGCCCTGGATCGCTTCGGCTCCGCCTCGCGATGACGGGATGGGGTACGGCCCGAGGTGATCAGCCGGAAACCGTCTGACGCCGCCGTCTAGGAACCGGCCAACCGCTGCAGCAGCTCGATGACGGCCCCGTCCGGCCCCTTGATGAAGACCGTGCGCAACCGGGGATTGACCTCGTTGATCCCGGAGATGATCTCGATGCCGTGTCGCCGCACGTGCTCGTAGGCCTGTTCGATATCCTCGACGCCGAGACCGATATGCTCGATTCCCAGATGCGGCTGCGCCGATGCGGGGGTTGTTCCCTCGGGCGCCTGCTCGATGAAGACGGTGAGGCCGCCGAGCTCGATCGTCACGCGGCTGACGACGGGTGAGCCGTCGCGGCGGATTTCGCGGGCCCCGAACAGATCGACGTAAAACCGTGCGGCGGCAACGGCATCGCGGCTGCGCAGATGGACGTGATCGCAACGGACGTTCATGGGCGAAGGTGTCCTTTCGGGTCGGTGGCGCGTCCGCCTCCAGCGCAGGGTCGAGCGCGCGCCGCAACCGGTATGCTCGGCGAGCCCTCGGCGTTCCAGCTCCCGGCAGGCGGCCAAGGCCGCGGTGTTCCGGTTGGTGCTCGGTATGCCGGCCCGGATCTTGACTACCGACGTGCTCATGAACTCGTCGGTCAGGGCGTCGAGGACGGCCTGCACGTCGATGTCGAGCCGGGCTCTCTCGGATCGATCGGGGCGGTGCGCGACGCCCCCCTGTATCGCCGCCGGACCGGCCGGGCGGCGCCCGCGGCGGCGCCCGATCCCGATCGTCCTACTCGGCCAGTTCACGCATGACATGGATGAGGTCCGACTTGCCCTCGAAGCCGATGCCGGGCAGCTCGGGCATGACGATGTGGCCGTCCTCGACCCTCACCCCGTCCGGAAAGCCGCCGTAGGGCTGGAACAGGTCCGGGTAGCTCTCGTTGCCGCCGAGCCCGAGGCCGGCCGCGATGTTGAGCGACATCTGGTGCCCGCCATGCGGGATGCAGCGGGAGGGCGACCAGCCGAACTGGTGCAGCACGTCGAGGGTGCGCAGGTACTCGACCAGGCCGTAGGACAGCGCGCAGTCGAACTGCAGCCAGTCCCGATCCGGGCGCATGCCGCCGTAGCGCAGGAGGTTCCGGGCGTCCTGGTGCGAGAACAGGTTCTCGCCGGTGGCCATCGGGCCGGGATAGTACTCGGAGAGCGCTGCCTGCAGGGCGTAGTCGAGCGGGTCGCCGACCTCCTCGTACCAGAACAGCGGGTACTGGCGCAGCATCTTGGCGTAGGCGATGCCCTGCTCGAGGTTGAACCGGCCGTTGACGTCGACGGCGAGCTGCGCCTGGGAGCCGATCTCCGCCAGCACCGCCTCGATGCGGCGCTGGTCTTCCGCGATCGGCACGCCGCCGATCTTCATCTTCACCACGTTGTAGCCGCGGTCGAGGTAGCCGCGCATCTCGGCGCGCAGCTGGGTGTCGTCCTTGCCCGGGTAGTAGTAGCCGCCGGCCGCGTAGACGAACACGCGCGGGTTGGCCTCGACGCCCTTCTGCTCGGCGAGCAGGCGGAACAGCGGCTTGCCGGCGATCTTGGCGGTGGCGTCCCAGATCGCCATGTCGAGGGTGCCGACCGCCACCGAGCGCTCGCCGTGCCCGCCGGGCTTCTCGTTGGTCATCATGGCGGCCCACAGCTTGTGCGGGTCGAGGTTGTCGCCGGCCTCGTTGAGGACGCTCTTCGGATCGGCCTCCAGGATGCGGTTCCGGAAGCGCTCGCGGATCAGGCCGCCCTGGCCGTAGCGGCCGTTCGAGTTGAAGCCGTAGCCGACGACCCGGCGGCCGTCGCGCTCGACATCGGTGACCACGGCGACGAGGCTCGCGGTCATCTTCGAGAAGTCGATATAGGCGTTGCGGATGGGGGACGCGATCGGCTTGGTGACCTCGCGGACGTCGACGATACGCACGGTGGCTCTCCTTGTGTGATGGGTGTCGGAGCGGATTGGATCGGCCGCGAGGCGGCCGGCAGGCTCAGTGCACTCAGTGCACGGCAGCCACGGGACGGGGCACGGCGTGGCCGGCTTCCGTGCGCGGGATGACGGCCTCGGCGGCGACCGCCGCCCGGTTGCGGTAGGCCTCCTCGGCCTTGGCGCGATCGAAGGCGCCCTCCCACTTCGCGACGGCGATGGTGGCGACCGCGTTGCCGATCAGGTTCGTCACCGCCCGCGCCTCGTTCATGAAGCGGTCGACGCCGAGCAGCAGCACGAGGCCCGCGACCGGGACGGTGTGGATGCTCGACAGGGTCGCGGCAAGGGTGACGAAGCCGGCGCCGGCGACCCCGGCCGATCCCTTGGAGGTCAGCAGCAGGACGCCGAGCACGACGAGCTGATCGCCGAGTCCGAGCGGCGTGTTGGTGGCTTGGGCGACGAAGATGGACGCCATGGTGAGATAGATGCAGGTGCCGTCCGCGTTGAAGGTGTAGCCCGTCGGCAGGACGAGGCCGACGACGGACTTCTCGCAGCCCAGGCGTTCCAGCTTCGCCATCATGCGCGGCATGACGGCCTCGGTGGAGCAGGTCCCGAAGGTGATCAGGATCTCGTCCTTGAAGTAGCTGAGCACCTTGAGAAGAGAGAATCCGCTCCAGGCGCAGACGGAGCCGAGCACGAGTACGACGAACAGGATCGAGGTCGCGTAGACGCCGAGCATGAGGTAGGCGAGCGACCAGACCGTGCCGAGGCCGTACTTGCCGATGGTGAAGGCGACGCCGGCTCCGGCACCGACGGGGGCGAGCCGCATCACCATCGCGACGATGCGGAACAGCGCGTCGAGCAGGCTGTCGATGACCACGACCACCGGCCGGCCGCGCTCGCCCGCCTGGACCAGAGCGAGGCCGAGCAGCACCGAGATCAGGATGATCTGCAGCATGGCGCCCTTGGTGAAGGCCTCCGCCATCGTCGAGGGGATGATGTCCATCAGGAAGCCGACGATGCCGGGCTGCGCCTCGGCCCGCTTGGCGTAGCCGGCGATGGCGCTGCCATCGATCTGCGTGGCGTCGATGTTCATGCCGACGCCCGGCTGCATGACGTTGACGACGACGAGGCCGATGACGAGGGCGAGCGTCGAGACGACCTCGAAGTAGATCAGCGCCCGCACGCCGATGCGTCCGACCTCCTTCATGTTGCCCATCTTGGCGATGCCGACCACGATGGTGCCGAAGATGACCGGCGCCAGCAGCATCTTGATCAGCTTGATGAACCCGTCCGCCAGGGGCTGCAACGTGACGCCGATATGAGGCAGGAAGTAGCCGACCAATCCGCCGATGATGATGGCAACGAAGACTTGGACGTAAAGCCGGCTGAGCCAGTCTTTCACGGCTGAATACCTCCCGGTGCTCGTGCCCGATTTCAGAGGGCACACGGCTCCTCGAACGGGAGCTTGCCGGCAGCATAGGTCTGGACCTGCCCCGGCAGCCAATGCCATGTTCGGTTCACGCTATGCACAAACGGCATCGCCATGGATCTCGACTGGCTCAGGGACTTTCTGGCGCTGGCGGAGCTGAGGACGTTCTCCCGGGCGGCGGAGGCCCGGAACGTGAGCCAGCCCGCCTTCAGCCGCCGCATCCGCGCCCTGGAGGACTGGGTCGGCACCCCTCTGTTCGTGCGGGGTGCTCAAGGGACGACGCTCACGCCGGCCGGCGCTCATTTTCGGCCCGCCGCGGACGACCTGACTCACGGCCTGGAGCGTGCCCGTCGCGAAGCCCGCGCGATCGGCGACCGGAACACGGTGGCCCTCTCCGTCGCGGCGACGCACGCGCTCTCGTTCACGTTCTTCCCGGCCTGGATCCGCGGCCTGATGCAGCTTCAGGCGCTCGGCACGCTGAACCTCGTCTCGGACAGCATGGAGGCCTGCGAGGCCATCATGCTGTCCGGGGAGGTGCATTTCTTGATCTGCCACGTCCATCCCAACGCGCCGACGCGCTTCGAGACCGACCGCTTTCCGAGCGTTCCCATCGGTGACGATGTCCTCGTTCCGCTCTGCGCGCCCGGCGCCGACGGCCGGCCGATTTGGTCGCTGCCGGGATCGGAGGACGCGCCCGTTCCCTACCTCGCCTATAGCCAAGCCTCGGGGCTCGGCCGCATCCTGGCGGCCTGCCAGGACCTGAAACGCACCTCCATGGCGACGGCGCTCACGTCGCATCTCGCCGCCACGCTCATGACGATGGCGCGGGATGGTCATGGCGTCGCTTGGCTGCCGCGGACGGTCGCGGCGGACGACCAGGCGCGCGGCAGCCTCGTGCGAGCGGGGCCGGAGCAATTCGACGTCCCGATCGAGATCAGGCTCTTCCGCTCCCCGGAATGCCGCAACGATGCCGCCGACGAGCTCTGGGACGGGCTCGTATCCGGACCGGCACAGACGCGCCCGAAATCCGCTTCGGAGCGGGCCGCCTGTTGAGTCCGCGGGCTCCTCGCCGAATGCGGCCCGTCAGCCTCGGGAGTTGGGTGTCCCGCGGCTCGCCTTCGGCTGGCCCTCCGCCATGATGCCGTGAGCCCTCGGCGGCCCTGAATCGGCCAGCCGACGACAGGGCGCGCGAACCGGTCGATGACGGCCGCGGCGGAGAGTCGACCTTCGGCCGTCCGGATCGCTGCCGCCGGTCCGATCATCTGAAAGGCGACGGCGCAGGATCGCCGTCGCGTCGGGGCGGTCTCAGCCCTCGGTCCGGCCGGGCACCGGCTCCCCCGCCGCGGCCGGAGCCGCGGCGCCGAAGAGGATCGCCTCGACGATCTGCCGGTAGCGCCCCGCGTAGTCCTCGGTCGCGATCGGCGGAAGCGTCTGGTTCACGCCCCGTGCGGCATCGGTGAGAAGCTGGGCCAGCTCCGCGGGCGTCCGGCCCGGCCGGAGCGCGATCAGGCCGTCGTCCGCGAGTTCACGGATGAGCGCTTCGAGTTCCGCATGGAAGGCGATCGCGCTCTCGATCATGATGTCGCGACCGCGGCGGAACGCCTCCGCGTTCAGATCGAAGATGTGCGGCGAGCGGTTCAGCCTCCGGCGCGTGTCGCCGTAGCGGATGTCGAGCGTGGTCGCGAGGACGTCGAGGGCGCTGCCGCCCGCGCGCCGTGCCGCCCGTCCCGCGTCGAGACCGGCCGCGACCGCGACCACGTTGAAGTGCCGGATCACCGCCCGGTACGCCGATTCCTTGCTGCTGAAGTAATGATAGAGCGCCCGCCGCGTGAACTGACAGTCTTCCGCAAGCTGAACCATCGTCAAATGCTCGTAGCCACGGGCGAGAAATGCTTCCAGGACGCGCAGCATGAGGTCGTGGCTGGGCTCGAGCATCTTCTCTGGCATTATGGAACGGGCATCAGCGCATCGAGGACGGCGTCGGGCTACGTCAGCGGCGGTCGCGACGCAACCGCCTGTTCGAATTGAAAGAATCTCGCCCCGGTTGCGGTTCCCCGGAGCGGTTGAGTGCGCTCGCCGAAGCCGCGGCCGGACGCCCCATCCTCGAACCCGGATCGCGGCTACGCGATGGCCAGCCGGGCGTCGGATCGCGATCGAAGCTCTGAGGGCACGCGGCGGCTTGCCCAGCGAGGGCGGAAAGTTCGCGTCCTGCGTGTTGCTCATAAAGCGGATTTGTGAGAAAAGGCCACGCTGATCGGAACGGGGGGCGATGAGGCCGCTCCGACGACGAGCGGCCGCTGCAACCTGCGCGGACCGCGACGGATTGGACGTATGCCATGCGCGCCCCGCTCGGTTCAGGATGGTCTCGTGCGGCGGCCGCAACTCTGATCGGGCTCGTGCTGCCCGCGGCGACCGCCCGTGCGCAGACCGCCTCGCAGATCACGCCGCCCTCGTTCAGCCCGACGATTCAGTCGTTCGGCGGCGGGCTGTCGATCCCGGACGGCGTCGGGCTGCAGGCACCGGAGGGCGCCGAGAGGCTCTCGGTGCGGGTGCGGACGGTCCGGGTCGAGGGCGCGACCGGCGCCCTGGCGGCGGAATCGGCCGCCCTCGTCGCCCGGCTGTCGAATCGGACCGTCACGGCCGCCGAGATCTTCGCGGCGGCCCGCGCCCTGGAGCAGGCCTACGGGGCGGCCGGCTACGCGCTGGTGCGCGTGCTGCTGCCGGCCCAGAGGCTCGCCGACGGGGGCGACGTCCGCATCGTCGTGATCGACGGCTATCTCGAACGGATCGACACGAGCGCGCTCCCGCCCGAGATCCGGGGGCGTATCGCGGCCGTGCTCGGCGATCTCGTCGGCCTGCGCGGCCTGTCGCTGCGCCTCATCGAGCGCCGTCTCCTGCTCGCCGGCGACACGCCGGGCACCGTTCTCCGTTCGACCCTCGCGCCGGGCTCGGGCCCGGGGGCGAGCGTGCTGGTGGTCGAGGCGCGCTACAAGCCGGTGACCGGTTCGGTCTCGGTCGACAACACGCTCGCGGCCGCGCTCGGGACCTATACGACGAGCGTCGGCCTCGATCTCAACGCGCCGACGGGGAACGGCGAGCTTCTGTACCTGCGCGCCTCCGGGGCGCCCTACAGCGGCGGGCGCTTCGGCTTCCTCGCGCAGGAGCCGCGCAACCGCGCGCTCGCGGCCGGCCTGATCCTACCGCTCGGCCTCGATGGCCTGACGCTGACCCTCGAGGCGACGGATGCCCGCACCGCGCCGCGGGCGGCGCCCGGAACACTGGGCTTCGCCTCGGATTTCTCGCGCTACTCGGCGCGGCTGCGCTCTCCGCTGATCCGCTCGCGGGACTTCACGCTCAACGCCGAGGCCGCCTTCGACGCGCAGGAGGAGCGGGTCACCGCGATCAACCCGGTCACCGCGCCGCTCTCGCTCGACCGCCTGCGGGTCGCCCGCGCGGGCGGGGATTTTTCCTGGTTCGCGCCGAGCCTCGGGCCGTTCGGCCAGGGGCTCCTGACCGGCCGCCTCCTCGGCTCGTTCGGGATCGACGGCCTCGGCGCGCGCGAGCCGCCCCCGCCGGGCTCGCAGGCCGAGCCGCTCTCGCGCCAGGGCGCCCGGCCCGCGTTCCAGAAGCTGGAGGCGAGCCTCGCCTTCACGCAGCCGCTGGCCGAGCACCTGACCCTCGACCTGAGGGCGCGCGGCCAGACTTCGTTCAATCAGGCGCTCGCCCGCTCCGAACAGATCGGGCTCGCCTCCTTGAGCGCCTTGTCCGCGTTCGATGCCGGCCTGTTCCAGGGCGACGAGGGTTTCGTCGTGCGCGCCGAGGCGCAGTTCCCCTTTCTCGTGCCGTTCACCCTGCCCTTCGCGCTGCCCGCGATCCCGGCGCAGCTCGGCACCGGCCTGCCGGCCGGCGAGACCACGGCGGCGGCGCTCGTGCTCGCCCCCTACGGCTTCTCCGCCTTCGGCCTGACGCGCCAGCAGCGCCCGACCGCCCTCGAACGGACGATGGTGCGCGGCGCGGCCTACGGGATCGGCCTGCGGATCGGGGCCGCCCCGGAGGCGAGCTTCAGCCAGTTCAGCGTCAGCCTCGAGTACGGGCGCGGCGAGCGCTCGGACCGGCGGAGCGGGGACGACCGCCTCACCCTCGCCGCCGCGCTTCAATTCTAGGGCCGGATCCGATCGGCCATCGGATCCGGTCCCAGCCCTCTGATTTTCCCGCATTTTCTTCGACGAACCGGCCTCCGCTTCGTCGGAAGATGCCCCAGGACCGGACGACCCAGCCCATGAGAGCACCCTCTCGCCGCCTCTCCGCCCGTCTCGTCCAGGCGCTTCTCGCCTCGACCGCGCTGGTCGGCGCTGGCCCGGCGCTGGCGCAGTCGGCGCTGCCGACGGGCGGCCAAGTCGTCTCCGGCGGGGTGACGATCGGGCGGCCGGCGAACGGCGCGCTCGCCATCACGCAGTCGAGCCAGTCGGCCATCGTCAACTGGCAAGGCTTCTCGATCGGCCAGCAGAATCGCGTCGACATCGTCCAGCCGAACGCCTCCGCGGCGATCCTCAACCGCGTGACTGGCACGACGCCCTCGACCATCGCCGGCCAGCTCACCGCCAACGGGCAGGTCTACCTCGTCAACCCGAACGGCATCGCGATCACCCGGACCGGCCGGGTGAACGCGGCCGGCTTCGTCGCCTCGACGCTCGACACGACCGACGAGGATTTCCGGGCCGGCCGGCGCCAGTTCCGCGGCTCCGGCGCCTCGGCGAAGGCGACGAACCACGGCAGCATCACCATCGGCCGGGGCGGTTACGCGGCGCTGATCGGCGGCCAGGTCTCGAATGCCGGCACGATCAGCGTCCCGATGGGCAAGGTCGGCCTCGGCTCCGGCGAGCGGGCGACGCTCGACCTCTCGGGCGACGGCTTCCTGCAGGTGGCCGTGCCGACGAACGCCGCGGGCCGCGGCGCCCTGGTGCGCTCCTCCGGCACGATCTCGGCCGATGGCGGCTCCGTGATCCTGACCGCGGCGGCCGCGCGGGACATGGCGCGCCAGGCGGTGAACCTGTCGGGCACGATCGAGGCCCGGAGCGTGGCGGGCCGCAACGGCAGCATCACGCTCTCAGGGAGCGACGGCGCGGTCGCCGTCTCGGGCCGGCTCGATGCGACAGGCAAGGGCACGCTCGGCAAGGGCACGGCGGGCACCGGCGGCGCGGTCACCGTCACCGGCCGCGACATCGGCCTGACGCAGGCGCGGATCGACGTCTCGGGCCGGGCCGGCGGCGGCAGCGTGCGCATCGGCGGCGGGCGCCAGGGCGGCGGCCCGCTGCCGCACGCCGCCGAAGTCCGGACCGATGCCGCCACCACGATCCGCGCCGACGCCACGCGGCGCGGCAACGGCGGCGACGTGGTGGTGTGGTCGGATGCCTCCACGCGCTTTGCCGGCACCATCTCGGCCAAGGGCGGCGCGCGGGGCGGCGACGGCGGGCAGGCCGAGGTCTCCTCGAAGGGGTGGCTCGCCTATAGCGGCACCACATGGCTCACGGCCCGGAACGGCCGCTTCGGCACGCTGCTGCTCGACCCCTACAACGTCACCATCTCGAACGGGGCGGATACGGGCGGCTTGACCGCGACCGGCAACGACTCGGTCATCAACGCGACGACGCTGACCGGCGCGCTCGCCAGCGCCAACGTCACCGTCTCGACCGGCAGTTCGGGCACGCAGGCGGGCAACATCACGGTGGCGGCACCGGTCGCGTGGTCGGCGCCGACGACGCTGACGCTCAACGCTGCCAACGCCATCGCGGTCAACAGCACCATCAGCGTGCAGGGCGGGGGCGGCGTCGCGCTGACCTACAACGCGGCCTCGCCGACCAACCTGTCCTTCGCCCGCGGCGCCTCGATCGATTACGGCGCGACCAACAACGGCGGCAGCCTGAGCGTCAACGGCCAGGGCTACGCGCTGGTCTACAGCATGGCGCAACTCGCGGCCTTGGGCTTGAGCGGCCGCTCGGCGCTTGCCACCGACCTGACCTCGACCACGACGTATGGGGGCAGCGTCGTCCCCCTGGGCTACAGCGGCACCTTCGAGGGCCTCGGGCACACCATCTCGAACCTGACGATCTCCGGCGGGGGGCCCTATCTGGGCCTGTTCGGCTACACCAGCGGCACGATCCGCGACATCGGCCTGGTGGGCGGTTCGGTCAGCGGCGGCGACAGCGCGGTGGTCGGCGCCCTCGTCGGTCTACTCGGTCAAGGCAGTGCGCCGGCGTCGGTCGTCAATGCCTGGTCGTCGGCCACCGTCAGCGGCGGCAACGCGGCGATCGTCGGCGGACTGATCGGCCAGACCTATGCCTCGGGCGGCGCGCCGACGCTGGTGGCGAATTCCTACAGCACCGGCGCCGTCACGACCGGGGCGACGATCGGCCGGGCCGCCGTCGCGGGCGGCCTCGTCGGCACCCAGACCGCACCCGGCGACACCGCGACGATCAGCGGGTCCTACGCCACCGGCACCGTCGCCGGCGGCAGCAACGCGAGCCTCGGCGGCCTCGTCGGCTACAATGAAAGCGGGAACACCCTCGGCACGCCCAGAACGGCGTCGATCGTGAATTCCTACGCGACCGGCAGCGTGGGACCCGCCAACGCCGGCGTGCCGACGAACAGCGTCGGCGGCCTGGTCGGCGTCAACACCACCGATGCCGGCATCAGCACGATCTCGGGATCGTTCGCGACGGGCGCGGTCTCGAACGGCGGCACCGGCAGCCAGGGCGGCAACGCCGCGGGCGGCCTCGTCGGCGCCAACCAGGCGAACGGCACCAACGGCGTCGCGTCGATCACGGATTCCTTCGCCACCGGCGCGGCGACGGGACAATCCGCGGCGAGGATCGGCGGCCTGGTCGGCTGGAACCTGGGCAACGGCAGCGGCGCCGTCGCGTCGATCGCCACGTCCTACGCCACCGGCCGCGTCAGCACCACCGGCTACGGCGGGATCGGCGGCCTCGTCGGCACCAATACGGTTCCGCTCAGCGGCAGCGCGACGGTCGCTTCGTCCTTCTGGGACACATCCACGAGCGGGACCACCACCGGCATCGGCGGCGGCGACCCGCGCGGGCAGGGCGGCAACGTCACCGGCCTGACCACGGCGCAGCTCCAGAGCGGCAGCCTGCCGGCCGGATTCGGTTCGGGCACCTGGGCGACCGGCGCGGGCCTCTACCCCTATCAGAAGGCGACCTTCGCCAACGGCGTGCAGGCGGTCTCCGGCTTCGCCTACGGCGACGCGGGCGCGACCGCGCTGGCCTCCGGGACGAACGGCGCGGTCAGGGTGAGCGTGCTCGCGAACGGCGCGGCCTTCGGCGCGGCGACCACGGGCGCCAACGGCTACTACTACGCGATCGGGGTCACGCCGATCGCGGCCGGCCAGAGCGTGCTCGCCTATACCGGCGCCGATGCCCGGACCGGCGCGACCAATGCGGCGACCGTCGCCTCCGCCGGCGGCACGGCCGCGCAGGGGGGCCTCAACCTCTACGGCAGCACGCTGGCGGGGCAGACCAGCGCGCTCACCTTCTCGACCCTGCCGGACCTGAGACCCGCCGCCACCGCGGCAGCGGGCGGCGACGCCGCCGCGCTCACGGCGATCGGCCTCGCGAGCGGGCGCTACTACGTCGCCACGGGATCGCGCTTCACGATCGACCAGGCGGTGACCATCGCGAACACGTTCGGCGTGCAGACCACCGCGCCCGGCGCGCCGATCACGGTCGCCGCGCCGATCAGCATCGGCAGCGGCGCCAGCCTCGGGCTGAACGCGGCCGGGGCGCTCGCCGTCAACGCGCCGGTGACTGCCAACGGCGCGGTCTCCGTCGCGCTGGGCTACGACACGAGCGACGCGGCGAACCTGTCCTTCGCCATCGGCGCGCCGCTGAGCTTCAACGGCGTCGGCGGCGCGCTCAGCATCAACGGCAACCCCTACACGCTGATCACAGACGCGGCCGGGCTGCAGGCGATCAACGCCGGCCCGACCGGCCGCTACGCCCTCGCGGCCGACATCGACGCGAGCGGCATCTCCGGCTTCGTCCCGCTCGGCACCAGCGGCGCCGTCGCCACGAACGGCAGCAACCTGCTCAACGGCGGCAAAGGCTTCACCGGCACCTTCACCGGCCTCGGCCACATCGTCGACGGCTTGGTCGTGAACGCGCCGCAGACCCAGTATGTCGGCCTGTTCGGCTATGTCGGCACCGGCGGCCTCGTCCAGAACGTCGGCGTGACCAATGCCGACCTCCGCGGCGTCGGCTCGCTCGGCGGCATCGCCGGCCACAACGCCGGTACGGTGACGCAGAGTTACGCGACCGGCCAAGTCTACGCCACGGCGTCTGGCCAAGCGAACGCTCCGGCCGCGGCCAATTCCACCGGCGGCCTGATCGGCCGGAACGCGGGGCTGCTCTCGAACAGCTTCACGACCGTCACGGTCAACGCCCGCGACACCAATCAGGCCGGCGGCGCCGTCGGCACCAACGATTTCGCCACGATCGATCGCGTCGCCGCGACGGGTGCGGTGGACATCGGCACCGGCGGGTCGAGCGCCGGCGGATTGGTGGGATACAATTTCGGCGTCTCGTTCATCGCCGGCAGCGGTGTGGTCATCAACAGCTTCGCCACCGGTGCGGTCAGCGGCGGCGTCAACATCGGCAGCTTCATCGGCAACAATCTGTCCAGCAGCCCCGTCAGCGGCGCCTACGATGCGACGACGGGGCGCGCCTACACCGCCTTCCAGCCGGGCTCGTCCGGGATCGGCGGCGGCACCGCCAGCGGCAGCGTCGTCGGCCTCTCGACCGCCGATCTCCAGAACGGCGGCGCGAGCGGCCTGAGCGCGGCCTATGGCGGCGGCGCGAACGGGCTCTACCCCTACCTCAAGAGTTTCTACCCGAACGGCGTGCAGGCGATCTCCGGCATCGCCTACCGCAACGGCGCGACCGACGTGCTCTCCTCCAGCGTCGGCCGGCCCATCAACGTGCCCGATGCCGGCCGCGTCAGCGTGATGGCCAACGGCAAGGTGCTCGACACGGTCTCGACGGGCGCCAACGGCTACTACTACGTCGCGGCGCCCGCCGGCACGCTCGCCGCGAACGCGCCGGTGCTGGCCTACACCGTGGCGAACGCGTCCTCCGGGGCGAGCAACGCCGCGACGGTGGTGGCGGCGACCGGCGGCGCGACACTCGCCGGCGTCACCCTCTACGGCAGCACGCTGTCCGGCACGGTCGGCGACACGGTGCTGTCCTCGGCCGGTCCCTCCCTCGTCGCCGCGGCCAACGCCGCGGCGGGGAGCAACACCGCCGCGAGCAGCGCCATCGCGGACACGGCCGGCCGCAACTTCATCGCCACCGGCGCGGGCTTCACCATCGACCGGACCGTCTCGACGAGCGGCCTGTTCGGTGTGCAGACGATCGCCGCGAACGCGCCGATCACCGTGGCGAAGGGGATCACCGTCAACGGCGCCGACACGCTCCAGCTCCAGGCGTCGGGCGCGCTGGCCCTCCAGGCGTCGGTCAGCGTCCCCGGCGCGGGCAAGGTCGCGCTCGCCGCCTCGCTCGACACCACGACCGCGCCGGGCGTGTCGCTCCTCAACCTGTCGTTTGCACCCGGCACGTCGATCAATTACGGCGCGACCAACAACGGCGGCACGCTCAGCATCAACGGGCAGAGCTACGGCCTGCTCTATGCGATGAGCGATCTGGCGGGCATCAACGGCAGTCTCGGCGGGCGCTACGCCCTGGCCACGGACCTCAATGCCGGCGGCACGACCTACACGAGCGCGGTGATCGCGCCCGGCCGGGCCTACACCAACCCTGCCTTCACCGGCACGCTGACCGGGCTCGGGCACGCGATCGCCAACCTCGCGATCGCCAACACGGCCGACCAGATGGGGGTCGGCCTGATCGGGATCAATTCCGGCACGGTCCGCGACCTGCGCCTCGTCGGCGGCTCGGTCTCGACCACCGGCATCGGGACCGGGAACACCATCGGCGCGCTCGTCGGCAACAACCTGGGCGGCACGATCGCCAACGTCGCGTCATCAACCGCGGTGAGCGGCGGCACCGGCGCCCTCTATGCCGGCGGCCTCGTCGGCTCCAGCGACGGATCGAGCCGCAGCGTGGCGATCGTCAACGCCTCCGCGACCGGGTCGGTCCTCGTCTCCGGCGGCACCGCGGGCGGCCTCGTCGGCCTGCAACAGGGAACCAACAGCCAGACCGCGACGATCGCCAACAGCTTCGCCACCGGACAGGTCACGTCCACGGCCGGCTTCTATGCCGGCGGCCTCGTCGGCATCAGTCAGGCGGTCGACGGCGGCACGGCGCGCATCGCCGACAGTTTCGCGACCGGCATGGTGTCCGTCGCCGGTTCGTTCAGTCAGGCCGGCGGCCTGGTCGGACAGAACCTGGGCGTGCGCAGCGGCGCGGTCGCCTCGCTGACCAACGTCTACGCCACGGGCGTCGTCAACGGCCCCAATTCGGGCGGCCTGATCGGCAGCAATTTGGCCGTCAACGGCGGCGTCACCACGCTCACCAACGCCTACTGGAACACGACCACGAGCGGGCGCCAGACCGGCATCGGCACGGACGATGCGAATGTCTCGGTCACGGGTCTGACCACGGCGCAGCTCCAGTCCGGCACGCTGCCGGGCGGCTTCTCGTCCGGCCTCTGGAGCACCGGCATCGGGCTCTACCCCTATCTCACCTCGTTCTTCCCCAACGGCGTGCAGGCCGTGTCCGGCACCGTCTACGCCGATGCGGGAGCGACGCCACTCGCCTCGGGCGGCACCGTCACGGTGATCGGCAACGGCGCCCGCCTCGGGTCGGCGACCACCGGCGCGGACGGCAGCTACTACGTGTTCGGCGGCGCCGGCACGCTGGGGGCCGGCAACACGCTGCTGGCCACCGGCGTCAGCGCCTCCGGCGCGCGCAACGCCGCGACCCTGACCAGCGCGGTCGGCGGTCTCAACGAGACCGGACTCGACCTCTACGGCAACGCGCTCACCATCCCGACCATGGCGACGTCGCTGTCGTCGGCGCCGTCGCTCTCGGACGCGCAGACGACCGCGCGCGCGGCGGCCGGCGGCGACGCCGCGGCGCTCGCCGCGATCAACGGCGCGGGCGGGCGCGGCTTCGTCGCGGGCGGCGCGAGCTTCACGATCGATCAGCCGATCAGCGGCGCGAACACCTTCACCCTGCGGATGATCGGCGCGAGTGCCGGCATCACCGTCTCGCAGCCGGTCACGATCGCGTCGGGCGGCTCGCTCGGCCTGCTGGCGACGGGAGCGCTCAAGGTCAACGCGCCGATCACGATCAACGGCGCGGGCACGGCCAACCTCGCCTACGATTCCTCGAATCCGACGAACCTCACCTTCGCGCCGGGCGCGCCGCTGACCTTCGCCAACGCCGACGGCTCGGCCGCGACCGGCGCGGTGACGGGCCAGGCGCTCAGCGTCAACGGGCGGTCCTACGGGCTGCTCTACACGATGGGCGATCTCGACAGCGTCAACGGCAATCTCGCCGGCCGCTACGCGCTGGCGCGCGACCTCGACGCGTCGGGCCACAGCTACACGAGCGCGGTGATCGCCGCCGGGTACGCCAACAGCGATCCCGCCTTCACCGGCATCCTGACCGGGCTCGGCCATGCGATCGCCAATCTGTCGATCGCCAACACCACCACTTCGACCTCCGTCGGCTTGATCGGCAACAATTCGGGCACGATCCGCGATCTCGCTCTGCTCGGCGGCACCGTGGCGAGCAATGCCGGGGGCACCGTGACCGGCGCGCTGGTCGGGTACAATCTGGGCGGCACGATCGCCAACGTCTCGTCCTCGGCGTCGGTGAGCGGCGGCATCGGGGTCAACTCCACGGGCGGCCTCGTCGGCTACAGCGACGGAGCGACCCGCGACGTCGTCATCGTCAACGCGTCCTCGACCGGGTCCGTCATCGTCTCCGACGGCTACGCCGGCGGTCTCGTCGGCGTGCAGAAGGGCAACAACGGCCATTCCGCGACGATCGCCAACAGCTTCGCGACCGGGCAGGTGCGCACCAACGGCCAATATGCCGGCGGCCTGGTCGGCCTCAATCAGACGCTCGACGGCGGCACCGCGACGATCGCCAACAGCTT
This sequence comes from Methylorubrum podarium, assembly GCF_022179745.1. Lineage (GTDB taxonomy): Bacteria > Pseudomonadota > Alphaproteobacteria > Rhizobiales > Beijerinckiaceae > Methylobacterium > Methylobacterium podarium. Next base: position 3,344 of record NZ_BPRD01000052.1, on the reverse strand, counting down.
CGCGACCGGCGCGGTCGACGCAGCCGGTCAGGCCGGCGGCTTGGTCGGATACAACCAGAGCGGACGCGGCGGTGCGGTTGCCTTGCTGACCGAGGTCTACGCGACCGGCCTCGTCTCAGGGCCCAACTCGGGGGGATTGGTCGGCGGGAATACGGCCTTCGGCGGCGGCGTCACCACGCTCACCAACGCCTATTGGAACACCACGACGAGCGGGCGCCAGACCGGCATCGGCACGAACGACGCGAACGTCTCGGTCACGGGGCTGACCACGGCGCAGCTGCAATCCGGCACGCTGCCGGGCGGCTTCTCCTCCGGCCGCTGGAGCACCGGCAGCGGGCTCTACCCCTACCTGACCTCGTTCTTCCCGAACGGCATCCAGGTCGTCACCGGCACCGTCTACGCCGACGCCGGGGTCACGCCCGCGAGCCCGCGCACGGTCGGCGTCATCGCCGGCGGCACGCCGTTCGGATCGGCGAGCTCGGGCGCGGACGGCTCCTACTACGCCTTCGGCCAGCCCGGCACGATCGCCAACGGCGTGGCCCTCCTCGTCCATAACGGCGCCAACGGCGCGACGCTCACCGCCGCGACCGGCGCGGCTCTGCAGGGCGGCGTCGACCTCTACGGCAACGCCGTGACGGTCACCACGGCGGCGAACGCGCTCTCCGCCGCGCCCTCGCTCGCCGATGCCAGGGCGAGCGCGAGCGCGAGCGCGGGCGGCGACGCGACGGCGCTCGCGGCCATCGCCGCCGCGCGGGGCCGCAGCTTCCTCGTCAGCGGGGGCGACTTCGCCATCGATCAGGCGGTGAGCACGGGCGACACCTTCCGGGTGCAGACCACGACGGCGAACGCGGCGATCACCGTGTCGAACGCGATCACCCTCGCCGACGGCGCCAGCCTCGGGCTGCTGGCCTCCGGCGCGCTGCGCTTCAACGCGCCGGTCACGGCGAACGGCGCCGTCTCGGTCAACCTCGCCTACGACCCGTCCGCGCTCGCGAACCTGGACTTCGCGGCCGGCCGCGCCCTGACCTACACCGACGCCGCCGGCCGCGCCACCGCGACGGATGCCGGCGGCCGGCTCACGATCAACGGCCAAGGCTACACGCTGCTCTACAGCATGGCCGATCTCGACGGCATCGACGGGATTGCGGCCTCCGCCAACGGCATCAACCCGCAAGCGGCGGGCACCACCGGCTTCTACGCGCTCGCCAACGACCTGAACGCCGCCGGCACCCCCTACGCCGACGCGCTGGTGAGCAAGAGCCTCGGCGTGATCGAGGGCCTCAACCACAGCATCACCGGGCTGACGATCGCCAAGAGCGGCAGGTACGCCGGCCTCGTCGGCCAGAATATGGGCACGCTGCGCGACCTCGCACTGGTCGGCGGCTCGGTCAGCGGCGACAGCGACGTCGGCGCGCTGGCCGGCGGCAATTTCTCCGGCAGGGTCTTCAACGTCGTCAGCTCGGCCACGGTCACCGGCAACGGCTCCGTCGGCGGCCTGATCGGCCTGATGAATGGCGGTCGCGTGAGCCGGTCGGCCGCGACGGGCGACGTCGTCGGCACGGGCCTGAGCGGTCCCGTCGGCGGCCTGATCGGCAGCCTGAATGGCGCGACCGTCACGCAATCCTACGCGACCGGCAACGTCACCCTGTCCGTCCTGTCCCCCGTCGCGGTCGGCGGCCTGATCGGCGCCAGCACCGGCAGCAGCATCGCGCAGGTCTCCGCCGGCGGCGCGGTCCTGAGCCTCGGCGTCGGCAGCTCCGTCGGCGGCCTGATCGGCAGCAGCAGCGGCGACACGATCGATCAGGCCACCGCGACCGGCGCGGTGATCGCGAGCAGCGGCAGCAGCAGCGTCGGCGGCCTGATCGGCGTCGCCACCGCGCTCGCGCTGACGAACGGTTTCTACGACGCGCAGACCGCGGGGGTGGCCTCCAACGGCGTCGGCACCGCGCTGACGACGGCGCAGCTGCAGGGGGCGCTGCCGGGCGGCTTCGACGGGGCGGTCTGGTCGACGGGATCGGGCCTCTACCCCTACCTGACCGCGTTCTTCCCGGACGGGGTGCAGGCGGTGTCGGGCCTCGTCACCAAGGCCGACGGCACGCCGCTCGCGAGCGGCGCGAACGGGCTCGGCCTCGTCACGATCGCGAGCGACGGCCGCGTCGTCGGCCGCGTCGCGACGGGGGCGAACGGCGCCTACTACTCTCTCGTCAAGGCCGGCCCGCTCGCCTCCGGCAACGGCGTGGCCGCCTTCACCACCGCGAATGCCGGCACCGGTGCGGCCGACGCGATCACCTACGCCGGCGGCCTGCCAAGCACGCTGACCCGCCTCGATCTCTCCGGCGGCTGGCGGCGCGACGGCACCGGCCTGACCACGCTGTCGGCCCTCGACGCCGGTTTCGGCGCCACGGTGGCGGGAACGGCCGCCGCGACCCTCGCGCCCGGCAGCCGGGCGATCGAGGCGGCGGGCGCCTTCGCGCTCGACACCGCGCTCGCCGTCGCGGACACGCTCGCCCTGAACGTGGCCGGCGCGGTGACGCAAACCGGCCTCGTCACGGCGCCGAACCTGCGCGTCATCACACCCGATGCGGTCACCCTGACGCTGGCCGCCAACCGGATCGGCACCGTCGCGGCGAACGCCGCGCGCCTCGACCTCGCCAATGTCGGCGCGCTGACGATCGGCCGCGTCGCGGATGCCACCGGATCCATCCTCTCCGGCGTGACCACCGCGGGCGCGCTCAAGGTCGCGACCGACGGGAGCCTGACGATCGCCGTGGGCGCGGGGGCGCGCGGCGCCGACCCGTTGCTCGCGGCCACCGGCGCCTTCGTCAACCAGGGCGGGCCGGGGGCGGTCTCGGCGACCTCCGGCCGCTGGCTGATCTATTCGGGCGACCCGGCGGACGACAGCTTCGGCGGGCTCGACAGCCGCAACACCGCCGTGTGGAACACGGCCGCGGGCGGCGGCGTCTCGGTCGGGGGCGACCGCTACGTCTTCGCCAAGCCGCAGTCGCTGACCGTCACCTCGACGGATGCGGACAAGATCTACGGCGAGGACGTCTCCGCCGCGCTCGCCGGGCATTTCACGGTCGGCGGCTTCGCGGCAGGCGTCGCGGGCGCCTTCCTCGCCGACACCGCCGCCACGGCGTTCTCCGGCACGGCCCTCGTGACCTCGGCCGGGGCCGCGGCGACCGCGCGCGTCGGTGCCGCGCCCTACGCCATCACGGTGGCGCGGGGCACGCTGACCTCGGAGACCGGCTACGGCTTCACCTTCGTCGACGCGGGCAGGCTGACGGTGGCCGCGCGGTCCATCACGATCACCGCCGACGCGCAGGGCCGCGTCTACGGCGACG
>NZ_BPRD01000051.1 GCF_022179745.1 Methylorubrum podarium | reverse complement strand
TCGTCGGCCGCGCCGTGCGCCTGCTCTTCGACGACCGCGCCATCGCGGCGGACGAAGCCGGCGAGCGCCTGCGCCTCGCCCTGTCGCGCGCCTCGGGCGCGGGGCCGGCGGCCGCCTGGATCGAGGGTTTCCTGGAGGACAGCGGCACGGTGCTGATCCACGGGCGCGAACTGCTCGCGGTGGTCGACGAATGGCTCTGCGGCCTCGACGCGGCGCTGTTCATCGAGCTGCTGCCGCTGGTGCGCCGCACCTTCGCGACCCTGGCGCCGGCCGAGCGCCGGGCGGTCGGCGAGGCCCTGGCCCGGCCGGGCGGGGCGGCTCCCGGCGCGGCGGAGGCAGCGCAGGGCTTCGACGCAACGCGTGCGGCAAAAGTGCTGCCGATCCTGCGCCTGCTGCTCGGCCCCGAACCCTCCGGAACCGCGGACGAAACCACGGGAGACGCCGCATGAGCGAGGCCGTGAACGGGACCGTGAACGAGACCGAGCGCCTGCGCCGCTGGCGCCTCGTGCTCGGCGGCGGGGCGGCCGAGGGCACCGGCTGCACCCTGACCGAGCGCGACCAGCGCCTCGACCGGGCGATGGGCGCCCTCTACGATTCCGACCGCAAGGGATCTTTAGGCGCCTCCGCCCCCTCCGTGCCGCGCTGGCTCGGCGACATCCGCGACTACTTCCCGGCCTCCGTGGTGCAGGTGATGCAGCGCGACGCCTTCGAGCGGCTCGACCTCAAGCGGATGCTGACCGAGCCGGAGATGCTGGAGGCGGTCCAGCCCGACGTCTCCCTCGTCTCGACCCTGATCTCGATGCGCGGCCTGCTCGGCGGGCGCACGAAGGAGACGGCGCGCCTCGTGGTGCGCAAGGTGGTGGAGGCCTTGATGAAGCGGCTGGAGGAGCCGCTGCGGCAGGCGGTGACCGGGGCGATCGACCGCGCCAGCATCAACCGCCGCCCGCGCCACGCCGAGATCGACTGGAACCGCACCATCCGGGCGAACCTGCGCCACTATCAGGCGGAGTACCGCACCATCATCCCCGAGACCCGCCTCGGCCACGGGCGGAAGAGCCGCGGATCGCTCAAAGACGTGATCCTCTGCATCGACCAGTCGGGCTCGATGGCCAATTCCGTGGTCTATTCGAGCATCTTCGGGGCGGTGATGGCCTCGCTGCCCGCGGTCTCGACCCGGCTCGTGGTGTTCGACACCGAGGTGGTCGATCTCTCCGACGAGATGGACGATCCGGTCGAGGTGCTGTTCTCGGTCCAGCTCGGCGGCGGCACCGACATCAACCGGGCGGTCGGCTACTGCGCCTCGCGCATCACCCGGCCCGAGGACACGGTGCTGGTCCTGATCTCCGACCTCTACGAGGGCGGGGTCGAGGCGGGCCTGCTCGCCCAGGCGCAGCGCCTCGTCGGGGCGGGCGTGCAGGTGGTGGCCTTGCTCGCCCTCTCCGACGAGGGCGCGCCGGCCTACGACCGGGGGCTCGCCGCGCGGCTCGCGGCGCTCGGCGTGCCCGCCTTCGCCTGCACGCCCGACCTCTTCCCCGACATGATGGCGGCGGCGATCCGCAAGCAAGATCTCAACGCCTGGGCCGCGGGCGCCGGCATCGCCGCGGTCCCGGCCGCCGCCCGCGACGGCTGACCCGGCCCGGCACTCTCGGAAACCGCGTCCCCGAAACCCGCATCCGGGAGTCTCGTCTGCCCCTCGTCCCCGCCCTCTCCGGCCGCCCGCCCGTTCCGGACGCGCCGCTCAGCTTCGCGGCGCCGCTTACCTTCGCGCACCGGATCACGGCCAACCTCCACGCGCAGAGGGGGCCGCTCGCGACGCAGCGGCGGCGCATCCTCACGCTCGGCCTGCCGGTGGTGTGGTTTTGCATCCTGCTCGGCGCGGTCTCGGGCTGGGCGACGGCGGGCGGGCGCCGCACCCTGTCCGCGTTCTGGCGCGACCTGTCCGACTTCGATCCGCTGCCGCTCGCCGCCTATCTCGGGCTGATCACGCTCGCCCTGCTCACCTTCTACGCGCTCCACCCCTGGCTTGCCCGCCGCCGGGTGCGGGCCCTGATGGGGCCGCCGGGCGGCGATGGCCGCGATCCGGGCCACGACCCGGGCCCGGTGCCGGTGCGCTACCGCCTCGACGAGGCCGGGCTGACCCAGACCGCGCCGGATCTCGTCAGCTTCGTGCCCTGGCCGCGCATCGGCGAGCTCGCGGAGGACCGGCACCACCTGTTCCTGCCGACGGAGATCGGCGACGTCCCGATCGTCCTGCCCAAGGCGTCGCTCAGCGCGGAGACCGTCGCGGGCATCCGGCACTGGGTGCGGGCCTGCGCCGGCCGGCCCGCCTCCGCTCCGCCGCCGGCCGAATTGGCCGCCGGGCCCGAGGCTTTGCGCGCGACGATGCGCCTGACGGCCGACGAGCGGGTGCCGATCATCCTGCGCAGCCTCGACAACCCTTGGGCCCGCCGCGCCCGGCTCGCCGGCGCCGCCGCGTGGCTCGTCGGCCTGACCCTGCTCTATCCGGCCCTGCTGGCGATGCTCTGGGCGGTCGATCCCTACCGGGTGCCGCTGGCCGACGCGCTGCCGCTCTTCGCCGAGATGGTCGTCGGCGATGTCTGGAAGCCCGCCGCCGTCACCGCGGCGGTGATCGTCCTGTTCTTCGCGGTCCATCCCCGCGCCAGCCGCTGGTTCGCGGGCGATCTCGCCCGTCGGCTCGAGGCCGAGGCGCTGCCCGGCGAGGCCGAGATCGCGGTCGACGAGGCCGGCATCGTCACCGCGAAGGACGGCGCCCATGCCCGCCTCGGCTGGAAGCTGTTCCGCGGGCGCGAACGGGTCGGCGACCTGATGATCCTGCCGATGCGCTGGGACGAGGTGCTGCCCGTGCCGCTGCGGATCTTCGAGCCGGAGGCGCGCGCCCGCGTCGAGGCCCTCGTCGAACGCCACCTCCCTCAGGAGACCCGCGCCCGATGACCGACATCCTTCGCCGTGGCCGCGCGGCTCTTCTCCTGTTCGGTCTGCTCACCATCGTCCCGGCCTGGGCCGAGGAAGCGCCGGAGACCGTCGACGGCGCCGCGACCGAATCGGGCGCGGCGTCGGACGATGGGGACGCCGTTTCCGGTCCGGTCACGCTGCGCCTCGACCAGGGTTTCGTGCTCGACCTTCCGGCGGGCTGGGTGCTGGAGGAGGCGGGCGCGGACCCGGGCGACGGCACCGGCCGACGCGTCGTGCGGATCGTGTGCGAGACCCCGGCCTGCGCCCGCACCAGGGAAGCCTGCACGCTGCGCCTGCGCCCGACAGCGGTCGAGGGCGAGGACGACGCCGCCCGCCTCGCCGGGCTCCACGCCTCCCCGCTCTCCCGCTATGTCCGCCTGCGCGCGGTCCTGAAGAGCACGAGCGCGGGCGCCGCGATCCGCCGCCCGCTCGGGCCGGAGCGATTCGGCCCCCGCGACTGGATCGCCGTCGAGACCGAGGCGGCGCCGCGGTTCAAGTCGGGCCTGTTCGCCGAGACGGTGATCGGCGGCCGCTATTTCGGGGCGATCTGCAAGACCTGCGAGACCGGGGCCGTGCGCCACGAAGCGGCCCGGACCATTCTCGGAAGCCTGCGGCGGATCGAGCGCTCGGCGGCGCGCTGAGGGTTTTCCCCTCAACACGATCAATGGCTTGTCGGCGTCCCGTTTCCGGACCTGCTCGGGAGAGCGGCTGCCTCGCACGTCGCCTGACATTCGGCCGCGACTGTTCAAGGTTTCACGACATGGCAGCCATGTAATCGCCGGGTTGTCGCTCGCCCGCGCCTGCTGTAGCGGACCGCTGGGACCAATAAATTTTTGAGCGGCACGAAAAATAAAATGAACACTGACGATAAACTGCACATTCGTTCCGCCGATATGCAACATAGCGCGCTGCCGATGAACCGGCGGCAAGTCATCGGCGGCGCCCTGGCCGGTCTGGCGGCCACCGCGCTGCCGGGTTCGCCGCTCCTCGCCGCGGGCGAGGCGCGCAAGGTCGACGTCCTGCTGATCGGCGGCGGCATCATGAGCGCGACGCTCGGCGTCTGGCTGCGCGAGCTCGAGCCCGACTGGTCGCTGGAGATGGTCGAGCGGCTCGACGGCGTGGCGCTGGAGAGCTCCAACGGCTGGAACAATGCCGGCACCGGCCACTCGGCGCTGGCCGAGCTGAACTACACGCCGGAGGATTCCAAGGGGAACATCCAGATCGGCAAGGCCGTCGAGATCAACGAGGCCTTCCAGGTCACGCGCCAGTTCATGGCCTGGCAGGTCCGGCAGGGCGTGCTGAAGAACCCGCGCAGCTTCATCAACTCGACCCCGCACATGAGCTTCGTCTGGGGCGACGACAACATCGAATACCTGCGCAAGCGCTACGAGGCGCTCAAGGCGAGCCCGCTCTTTGCCGGGATGGAATTCTCGACCGACCCCGAGCAGCTCAAGAAGTGGGTCCCCCTGATGATGGCGGGGCGCGACCCGAAGCAGAAGGTCGCCGCCACCTGGTCGCCCCTCGGCACCGATTGCGAGTGGGGCGAGGTCACCCGCCAGTACATCGCCGCGCTGAAGAGCCGGCCGAAGTTCGACCTGCGCCTCTCGACCGAGGTCGAGAGCTTCGAGCGCAACGGGGACGGCGGCTGGCGCGTCACCTCGAAGAACCTGAAGGACGGCAGCCGGTCCACGGTCGATGCGAAGTTCGTGTTCATCGGCGCGGGCGGCGGCGCGCTGCACCTGCTGCAGGCCTCCGGCATCCCCGAGGCCGACGACTATGCCGGCTTCCCCGTCGGCGGCTCGTTCCTCGTCACCGAGAACCAGGACGTCGCCCTGCGCCACCTCGCCAAGGCCTACGGCAAGGCCTCCGTCGGCTCGCCGCCGATGTCGGTGCCGCACCTCGACACGCGGGTGCTCGACGGCAAGCGCGTGATCCTGTTCGGACCGTTCGCGACCTTCTCGACCAAGTTCCTGAAGGAGGGCTCGTATTTCGACCTGCTGACCTCGACCACCACCAGCAACGTCTGGCCGATGGTCCGCGTCGGCGTGGAGCAGTACCCGCTGATCGAGTACCTCGCCGGCCAGGTGATGCTCTCCGACGAGGACCGCTACCAGGCCCTGCGCGAATACTTCCCCGATGCCAGGAAGGACGAGTGGCGCCTCGTCCAGGCCGGTCAACGGGTGCAGATCATCAAGCGCGACGCGGAGAAGGGCGGCGTCCTGAAGCTCGGCACGGAGGTGGTGGCGGCCAAGGACGGCAGCATCGCCGCCCTGCTCGGCGCCTCGCCGGGCGCCTCGACCGCCGCGCCGATCATGCTGAACGTGCTCGAAAAAGTGTTCGCCAAGAAGGTCGCGAGCCCGGAATGGCAGGCGAAGATCCGCGAGATCGTGCCGAGCTACGGGACCAAGCTGAACGGCGATCCGCAGCGGGTCTATCAGGAACTTGCCTATACCAGCGAGCACCTGCAGCTCACCCCGCCGCCGCAGATCGGCACCCCGGCCCAGGCTCCCGCCCCGGCCGAGATGGGGACGGTCAAGCCGGTCCCCGACATGGCGCCGTAACAGGGCGCCGTGAAGGACTCGGGGCCGAAGCGGGGCATCACGCCTCCGCTTCGGCCCCGTCCTCGATGTAGAGTTCCTCCAGCAGCACCTTGATCACCGCCACCAGCGGCAGGGCGAGGGCCACGCCCCACAGGCCGAACAGCACGCCGAACAGGAGCTGGCCGGCAAAGATCGTCGCCGCCGGCAGGTCGAGGGCGCGGCGCTGGATGAAGGGGGTGAGGCCGTAGCTCTCCGCCGTCTGCACCGCGAGGTAGACGCCGAGCGCCCCGAGCAGCCCGTTCAGCCCGAGGCGAGGCTGCTCAGCACGATCACCACGCCCGCGATCAGCGGCCCGATGGTCGGCACGAAGGCGAGCAGGCCCGCCTGGAGCCCGAGGATCAGCGCGCCGCCGATGCCGAGGAAGGACAGCCCCGCCCAGGTCAGCAGGAAGATCGCCGCCATGGTCACGAGTTGCCCGAACAGCCAGTGGCGCAGGGTCTCGCCCGACCCGTCGAGGACGCGCGCGCCCTTTTCGCGGTGGCGCGGAGGCACGAGCCGCAGGGCGCCGTCGCGGTAGCTCTTCGGATCGGCGGCGATGGCGATCCCGAGGAAGACGATGACGAGGACGTTGCCGAGCGCGTTGAACAGCGCGATCACCACCGTCGTCGCCGGGCCGAGCACGTTGCCCGCATCCGACAGGAGCGAGCCGGGGCTCTTGAGGGCGCCCGAGGCGAGGCCGGCGAGACCGCCCTCCTTGCGCTCCGATCTGTCCTTGCCCTCGCCCTGACCGGACTCTTTGCCGGACTCTTTGCCGGCTTCCTGGCCAGCCCCGTGATCGGTTCCTTGGCCGGGGCCCTGGCCCGCCGGGGCGGCCTGCGAGAGGTCGATCTCGATGCCGCGCTCCTTCAGCCAGTCGCGCACGGTCTCCGATTGCTGGCGCACCGTGGTGCCGAGGTCGCGCGCCTGGCTCGCCAGGGTGGCGCCGCCGAAGGCGGAGAGCCCGATGGCCAGCGCCCCGAGCACGAGGCAGGCGAGCCCGAGGCGCCAGCCCCGCCCGATCGGCAGGACGTGGCCGAGACCGCGGGTCAGCCCGTCGAGGAAGACGGCGAACAGGATGCCGGAGAAGATCAGCAGCAGCGTCGCCGACGCGGTCCAGGCGAGCCAGAGCGCGGCGGCGAAGGCGACGACCGCGATGCCCGCGGCCGCGAGGCGGCGCGCGCCCGGCGGGCTGGATGAGGAAGCCGTCATGAGGTCGGGGTCCGTTCGCGGGTTTCGGGGCCGGGTCGGCCCGGGGCGATCAACGGCCGTCAGGCCCAGGCTTCGGCGGCCGCGGCGTCGGCCTCCGTCGCCTCGACCCAGCCGCCGGTGGTGCCGTCGACGAGGTGCTCGCGCTTCCAGAAGGGGGCGCGGGTCTTGAGGTAGTCCATCAGGAAGTCGGCCGCGGCGAAGGCGGCCTTGCGGTGGGGCGAGGCGGCGACGACGAGGACGATGCCCTCGCCCGGCCGCACCCGCCCGTGGCGGTGGATCACCCGCAGGGCCTGGACCGGCCAGCGGGCGCGCGCCTCCTCCACCACCCGGGCGATCTCGGCCTCGGCCATGCCGGGATAGTGCTCCAGTTCCAGCGCGGCGAGCCGGCCCGCCTCGTCGCGGCACAGGCCGGAGAAGGTCACGACCGCCCCCGCCCGCCCGGCCAGCTCCGCCTCGATCCGGGCGATCTCGGCGGCGGTGTCGAAGGGCTCGGACTGGATGCTGACCGTCATGACCGCCTCGTCGGGAACGCGTACACGGCGTGGACGGACCTGCCCGAGCGTTTTCGCGCAAGCCCGTTACCCCATTTGCCCGTGGGCCTATATGGCTCAAGGATAGGACCGCGCCACCGGCGCCGTTTCGAAGAACAGCGAGCCGCGACGTGACGCCCGACCTGATCCTGCCCTACGAGGGCATCCTGCCCGTCTTCGCCAGCCGCCCCGTCTGGTGCGGGCGCGCCAGCACCGTGATCGGCACCGCCACCCTCGGATCCCAGGCCTGGCTCGGCGACGACAGCGTGATCCGCAGCGACGGCCAGCCGATCACCGCGGGCGACCGCTTCTGGCTCGGCGCGCGCTCCACCGTCCACATCGCCACCGAATCGCTGCCGACCCGGATCGGCGACCGGGTCACGGTCGGCCGCAACGCGGTGGTGCATGCCTGCACCGTCGGCTCGGACGTGGTGATCGAGGACGACGCGATCATCCTCGACGGCGCCACCGTCGGCGACACCGTGCTGATCGAGGCGGGCGCCACGATCTTCCCCCGCTCGACCCTCGAGAGCGGCTTCGCCTATGGCGGCAACCCGGCCAAGCGCCTGCGCCCGGTGACGCCGGAGGAACTGGCCGAGCGGGCCGAGCGCCTGCGCGAGGCCTCCGGCGAGACGGCGAGCCCGCCCGCGCCGGCCGAGCCGCCGGAGACCGACGAGAGCGTGTTCGTGGCCCGCACCGCCCGGCTCTCCGGGCGCATCGCGCTGGGTGCGGGCGTGACGGTGCTGTTCTCCTGCGAACTCTCGGCGGACGTCGGGCCGATCGTGGTCGGCGCCGACACCAACATCCAGGACAACACCGTGATCCGCAGCCGCGGCGAGGGCGTGGTGATCGGGCGCGACACCACCATCGGCCACAACGTGCGCATGGCCGATTGCCGGATCGGCGCCCGCTCCCTCATCGGCATCGGCTCGGTGCTGGCGCCGGGCACGGTGGTGGCCGACGACGTGATGCTGGCCGGCGGCTCGACCACCGATCCGGGCCAGTTGCTGGAGGGCGGCCATCTCTGGGGCGGTCGGCCCGCGCGCATCCTCGGCACGCTCGATCCGAAGAAGCGCGCGCTGATGGCGCATATCGTGGAGGGCTATTGCCGGCACGGGCGCGAGTACCGGCTGCTGCAGGCGCAGGAGGGGTGAGGCGACCCACCCCCTTGGCCACGCCCTTGGCCACCCCCTTGGCCACCCCCTTGGCCACGCACCATCCCCGGAGATCGACGTCACGATGATGAGCCGTCTCTCGATGCTGACGCTGGGCGGCCGGCGGCGGTTCGACGATCTCAGCGAGCAGGAGATCCTGGCGCTGGCGATCGGGTCGGAGGAGGAGGACGGCCAGATCTACCGCGCCTACGCGGCACGCCTGCGCGCCGACTCTCCCCATTCGGCCGCCCTGTTCGACGCGATGGCGGGGGCCGAGGACGAGCACCGCCGCCGCCTGATCGCGCGCTACCAGCAGCGCTTCGGCGACTTCGTCATCCCGATCCGGCGCGAGCACATCGCCGGCTACTACACCCGCAAGCCGGTCTGGCTGATGCGCCATCTCGGGCTCGACCGCGTCCGCGAGGAGGCCGCCGCGATGGAGCGGCAGGCGCGCGACTTCTACCTCGCCGCCGCCCGGCGCTCGACCGACGCCGACACCCGCCGCCTGCTCGGCGACCTCGCCGCGGCGGAGAGCGCGCACGAGCGGACGGCCGAGGCGCTGAGCGAGGAGCATCTCGGCGGACCCGTCCGCGACGAGGAGGACGCGGTCGCCCACCGCCAGTTCGTCCTGACCTGGGTCCAGCCGGGGCTCGCCGGGCTGATGGACGGCTCGGTCTCGACGCTCGCGCCGATCTTCGCCACCGCCTTCGCCACGCAGAACCCGTGGACCACCTTCCTCGTCGGCCTCTCGGCCTCGCTCGGCGCCGGCATCTCGATGGGCTTCACCGAGGCCGCCCACGACGACGGCAAGATCTCCGGGCGCGGCTCGCCGCTCAAGCGCGGCCTCGCCTCCGGCGTGATGACGGCGGTGGGCGGCCTCGGCCACGCGCTGCCCTACCTGATCCCGAACTTCTGGCTGGCGACGAGCATCGCCTTCGCCGTGGTCTTCGTCGAGCTCTGGGCCATCGTCTGGATCCAGAACCGCTACATGGAGACGCCCTTCCTGCGGGCCGCCTTCCAGATCGTGCTCGGCGGCTCCCTCGTGCTGGCGACCGGCATCCTCATCGGCGGCGCCTGAGGCTTGGAGCATCATCCCGAAAGGTGGCCGCCGGCTTTCGGAAAAGGATGATGCACAACAAAAATTGAGAGCCTCGTCCCGGATCCGATATCCGGGACGAGGCTCTAAGGCACCGGCCGGCCTACCCGCAGGCGATCTGGTCGCAGCGCCGCATCGCCCCGATCATCTTCGCCAGCGACTTCACGCCGGGATGGCCGAGCACGCCGGTGTTGCCGAGCACGTAGGAGGGCGTCGCGGTGAGCCCGAGATTGGCCGCGACGGTCATGTGCGCGCGCATCGCCTCGCGCACGGCGTCGCTGTCGGCGATCTGTTCGAGCTCGGCCCGCGGCACGCCGGTCTTGGCGCCGATCTCGAGGGCCTTGAGCCCGTCGATCTGGCCCTTGGTCGCCAGCAGCTGGCCGTAGAAGGCGAAGGCCGCCGCCGAGCCGAGCTTGCGCTGGACCGCCAGCGAGACCTTGGCGGCCTGGGCCGACATCGGCGACAGGATCGGGTTGTGGACGAGGCCGATCCGCAAGGCCGGATCGCTGGCCGCGAGCGCGGTGACGTCGGCGGCGGCCTTGCGGCACCAGGGACAGTTGTAGTCGAAGAACTCGTAGAGGGTCACCTCGGCCTCGCGCGGCCCGACATAGGTGACGCCGCGCAGTTCCTGGATCTGCCCGGTGATCTCGCCGGGCAGCCGCATGTTGGCGACCGGCCGGCCCTCGTCGTTCTCGACCTTGAAGGTCTGGCCGTAGCTCTGCGCGGCGGCGGGGCCGGCGATCGCGAGGCCGAGCGAGGAGGCGAGGAAGCGGCGGCGGGAGAGGGACATCGGCAACGGACCAGCGGAGGGTGAGGCGGGCCGAGGATAGGGTCAAGAATGGTTTAAGTTCGACTTCCGGCGACGCGATCCGATGGACAGGCACGAGGTCTTGCGTTGGACTATTCGGCGGTCCAGATTTGCTTCAACCTCGTCGCGTGAGGGACTCGGGCGATGCACGTCTCGATGACGGACGCCAAGGGACAGCTGACCGACTTGGTCCGGCGCGCCGAAGCGGGCGAGGAAATCATCCCGACGCGGCACGGCCATGCCGCCGTCCGCCTTGAGCCGGTCAGGACCGTGCCGGATCGAGCGGCACGCCGGGCCATACTGGACGCGATCAGGACGTCCGTGGCGGCAAAGCCGTCGGCGGGACCGAGCGCGGAGCGCAGTCAGGACTTCCTCTACGGCGCCCCGGAATGACGGTGCAGGCTCTACCGAACCAATCCCGCATGACAGGCATCCAGATCGGTTCGTGGACAGCAGCCTGCGGCCGGGTTCCTTGCTCCTTGTGAGGCGCATGCATGCTCAGGTGAGCACGTCCAGGCCGTGCTTTCGCACCACCGTCAGGAGCTTCAGGGCCATGCCGCTCGGGCGCTTGGCACCGGTCTCCCACTTCTCGATCGTGCTCTCGCTGGTGTTGAGATAGCGGGCGAAGACCGGCTGGCTGACCTTGTTGGCCTCGCGGATCTGCTTGATCTGGGCCGGCTCGATCGCGTCCGGCACGACCAAGTGGCGCGCATCGAAGTCGCGCATGGTGGCCTTGTCCAGCGCTCCGACCTTGTGCAGCATGACCGCCGAGGCGTGAATCGCCTCGGAGACGTCACTCCTGTACTTACGCTTTGCCGTCATTGCAGATTTCCAGCAGATCCTTGTCAGACACGAGCCTGTCGATTTGCGCTCGATTCAGAGAGGCGTAAGCTTTCGCGAGCAGCTTGAAATCCCTTAGCTCATCGTCATCGATATTATCGCGATCCTTCTTGGCGAAGAGGTATTCGTACACCCAGTGTCGTCCGCCTTTCGCCAGGATGATGCTGCGATGCATGTTCTTGTTCAGGCGCTTCTTGAAGACGCCGCCGCCGAGGTCGTCCGCTTGGCCCGCCATGACCTCACGAAGAGCCTGACAAAGCTCAGCATCTCCTATGCGTGCCTTGCGGGCGGACCGGGCAAAGACGGCGGTCTTGAAGGCTCGCAGGCGTGTCTCGTCAGAAGGCGGCATCCAAACGGCAAGATAGCACCTGGTGCCATCCCCACAAGGGGCGTCCCTGTCTTCGGATCTCTCAAACGGCTTCCGGTTGATCACCTCGGGTTTCGCGCCACCCCGTCATCGCGAGGCGGAGCCGAAGCAATCCAGGGCGCGACTTTCTCGGAGATGTCGCGCCCTGGATTGCTTTCGCTCCGCAACGACGCAGGAGAGATCGAAGCGATCAAGCGGAAACCGTATCATGCGTAGGGGGCGGTGCCCCTCGTCCTGGGGTGGCGGCCTCGAAGGATCCTCCGAGGCCGTTCGCGCGGCATCTCAGGATGAGAAGCGATTTGGGATCACCTCCGCATCCCGATCCTCACGCCGCCTCCGCCGTCGCCGCCCGCTCCCGCGCGAGCTTCGTCACGCTCACCTGATCGATCTTGCCGGTGCCGAGCATCGGCAGCGCCTCGACGACGACGACCTCGGCGGGGATGGCGACGTCGGCCGCGCCCCGGCCCTTGGCGTGGCTCTGGTAGGCGGCCCGGGTCGCGCCCTGGGCTTGCGTGAACAGGATCAGGCGCTCGCCCTTGCGGGCGTCGGGCACGGCGGCCACCGCGCTCGGGGCGTCGGGCCAGAGTTCGGCGGCCAGCGCCTCGACGCTCGCCAGCGAGACCATCTCGCCCGCGATCTTGGCGAAGCGCTTGGCCCGGCCCTTGATCGTCACGAAGCCGTCGGCGTCGAGGGCGACGATGTCGCCGGTGTCGTACCAGCCGTCCGCGGGCGGCTCGAGCACGCCGGGATTCTCCGCCCGCAGGTAGCCGAGCATGATGTTGGGGCCGCGCACCACGAGGCGCCCGCCCTCCTCGATGCCGGGCACCGGGTCGAGGCGCGATTCGATCCCCGGCAGCAGCCGGCCGACCGTGCCGAAGCGGTTGAACATCGGCGTGTTGAGGGCGAGCACCGGGCCGCACTCGGTGACGCCGTAGCCCTCCAGGATGCGCAGGCCGAACTTTTCCGCCCAGGTCTTGCGGGTCGCCTGCTTCACCGGCTCGGCCCCGGCCACGACGTAGCGGAGGCTCCGCAGGTCGTAGGAATGCGCCATCTTCGCGTAGCCGGTGAGGAAGGTGTCGGTGCCGAACAGGACCGTGGCGTTGGTGCCGTAGATGAGTTCGGGCACGATCCGGTAGTGCAGCGGCGAGGGGTAGAGGTAGACCGGCACGCCCGAGATCAGCGGCAGCACCAGCCCCGCCGTCAGCCCGAAGGCGTGGAACACGGGCAGCACGTTGAACACCTTGTCGCGCGGCCCGAAATCGATGCGGGCGGCGACCTGCGCGGTGTTGGCGAGCATCGCCCGGTTGGGGAGCACCACGCCCTTCGGCGTGCCCTCGCTGCCCGAGGTGAACAGGATCGCCGCCGGGTCGCCGCCCTGACGCGCGACGAGCGGCCGGCGGGGGCTCAACAAGCCGCGGATCTTGTCGCCGGTGGTGACGCCGGCCCGCACGTCCTCCAGGTAGATCAGGCGGATCGTCGCCTGAATGCCCTCGATCAGGGTGCCGAGGCGTCCCTTCTCGATGAAGGCGCGGGAGGTGAGGATGGTGTCGACCTGCGCCGACCGGCAGGCCGAGAGCACCGCGGCGGGGCCTGCGGAGAAGTTGATCATCGCCGGCACCCGGCCGGCGCTGGCGAGTGCGAAGAACGTCACCGCCGCGCCGTTGGCGTTGGGCAGCATCAGCCCGACCGGCTTCGCCGGATCCGGCAGCAGCGCCTGGAGCTTCCGGCCCAGGATGTTGGCGCCCATCACGAGGCGCGCATAGCTCATCGTGCCGGTCACCGGGTCTTCGAGCGCCGTGCGCCGCCAGCCGTGGAGCCGGCCCGCCTCGATCAGCGCGGAGAAGACGCCGCGCTCGATGTCGGCGGTCTCGAAGACGAGGTCCGACATGATGTCGTAGAGCGCCGCGCCCGCCGCCCGGCGGCGGTTCTTGCCCTTGAGCTCCGGATCGACGTGGAGGCGGACCGGCGGCATGATCGTCACCGTCACCTTCGGCCACCACGCCCGGCGCACCTGATCGCGCTTCAGGCGCGAGAACACCGTGCGCTCCGGCCCGTCGATCTTCACCGGCACGACCATGGCGCCGGACTTGTCGGCGATGAGGCCGGCCCCGTCATAGACCTTCATCAGGCTGCCCGTGACGGTGAGCCGGCCCTCGGGGAAGATGATCAGCGTCTCGCCGCTCCTGACCGCGTTGATCAGGGTGCGGGTGGCCAGCGGCCGCGTCGGGTCGAGCGGCATCGCCTTCGTCACCTTGAGGAACGGCTTCACCCACCAGCGCTGGGCGATGCCGTGGTCGATGGCGAAGACCGGCTCCTTGTCGAGGAGCGAGAGCGCCAGCGGCGCGTCGAGGAAGGAGACGTGGTTGAGGGCGACGATGGCGTTCGGGCCGGCCTTCTCGACGTTCTCCAGGCCCTTCACCTCCAGGCGGTAGAAGGCGCGGAACAGGATCGAGAGGGCGTCGCGCAGGGGGTTGGTCGGCAGGGTCACGAGGATCACCGCGCCGACGATCAGGTTGAGCACCGCCACGAGGCCGAGGAGCTGGGCCATGCTGAGCCCCAGGCCCTGCAGCACGGCGAGCGCGAGCGTCCCGCCGACCATGAAGGCGGCGGTGAGCACGTTGACCGCGCCGATGACCCGGGCGCGCTTGGCCTTCTCGGTCCAGGCCTGCACCGCGGCGAACGAGGGCACGACGTAGAGGCCGCCGGCGACCGCCAGACCGAAGAAGTCGGCGGCGATGCGCAGGCCGTGGCCGCTGGCGATGAAATCGAAGGCGCCGACGGGCTCGCCCGCGGGCGGGGGCAGGTGCGAGACGGTCCAGGCGAGGTCGAGGCCGAACAGGCCCATCAGCACCGCGCCGACGGGGGTGGGCAGCAGCACGATGCGCCCGCTCGCCAGCCACGAGGCGAGGCCGGAGCCGACCGCGATGCCGACGGAGAAGATCGCGAGCAGGGTGGTGGCGACGATCTCGGTGCCGTTGAGCGTCTGGCGCACGAGCACGGGCAGCAGCGAGAGGACGACGACGCCCACGAGCCAGAACCAGCTCACGATCACCGAGCCGCGCCACAGCCGCGTGTCGGACCACAGGTCGCGCAGGAGCGCGGCGGTGGAGCGGGCGACGTTGCGGTCGACGTGGAGCTCCGGCGCGCCCTCGCCGGTGGCCGGGATCATCCGGGCGGCGAGCCAGCACAGGACCGCCATGCCCATCAGCCCGGCGCTCAAGCCCAGCGCGTGGCCGCCCATCGCCATGGCGAGCCCCGCGGTGATGGTGCCGAGCAGGATGGCGAGGAAGGTCGCGGCCTCGACCAGCGCGTTGCCGGCGGTCAGCTCCTCGCGCTTCAGGTGGTCGGGCAGGATGCCGTACTTGATCGGCCCGAACAGCGCCGCGATGATCCCGAACAGGCCGAGCGCCCCGAACAGCAGCGGCACCGAGTGCAGCCAGAAGCCGAGCACCGAGAGCAGGGCCGCGAAGATCTCCGCGAATTTCAGCCGCTTGGCCAGCAGCGCCTTGTCGTAGCGGTCGGCGAGCTGCCCGCCGAGGCCCGACAGGATGAAGAACGGGCCGATGAACACGGCGCTGGCCAGCGTCACCAGCACCCCGCCCGAACTCTCGCCCCGGGCGCTGACCTGGAACAGGATCAGCAGGGCGAGCGCGTTCTTGAGGAAATTGTCGTTGAAGGCGGAGAAGAACTGGCACCAGAACAGCGGCGCGAAGCGTCGCGTCGTCATCAATGTGCGGAACATCGTGGTCTCTCCCGGCTCCCGGCATGACTGCCTGCCGACGGCGTAGGCGTCAAATCCGTGTTTTGCACGATGTTCAAATTAAACTGGGCCGAACACCGTGCAAGCCCTATTTTGAACGTCGTGCAATTGACCCCGATGCCGGGTGCGGGCACGCACGCCGACGGGCGACATCGACAGGTGAGGAGCGGCCTTGGCAGGCAACATGGCGGGCAAGTCGCGCGGCAGCGGCCCGAGGGGCGAGCACGACCGGGAGGGCTTCATCGCTCTCGTCGCGGGCACGGCGGAGAGCCTCGTGCGCAACGAGGGGTTCCGCGCGCTCGGCATGCGGCGGCTGGCGGCGGCGATCGGCTACGCACCGAACTCGATCTACAACGCGGTGGGGGACCTCGATCAGGTGGTGCTGCGGGTCAATGCCCGCACGCTGGCCCGGCTGCACGCGGCTCTGCGCGCGGTGATCGACCCGGACCGGCCGCCGCGGGAGAACGCCCTGGCGCTCGCCGACGCCTACCTCGTCTTCGTCGCCGCCGACCCGCGGGTCTGGAGCCTGCTGTTCGAGCACCTCGCCGCGCCGGACCAGCCGTTTCCCGACTGGTACGCCGCCGCCCTGGCCGAGCCGGTCGGCCTCGTCGATGCGGCGCTGGCGCCGCTGATCGCCGAACCGGACGAGCGCCGCCGGGCGGTCGCCGCCCTCTGGGCCGCCCTGCACGGGCTCGCCTCGCTCTCGACCTCGCGCAAGCTCGCCGTGCTCACCCCCGACCCGCCGCGGGACCTGGCGCGGCTGCTGGTGGGACGGTTTTTGGGGTGATTTTTTTCCCGCATTCCCGTTGGCAGAGGGTTGCGAGCTCCGATCAGTGGCATGAGCGATCCGGACGCGCTCAGAATACCTAACGCGCGTCATTCCGGGGCGCCGAAGGCGAACCCGGACCCGAAGGGGCGCGCCGGAGGCGTGCAGCTACGATTGGCCTCGACCCCATGCTTCCACGCCGCATCACGGGTGGATTCCGGGTTCCGCTCCGCGGCCTTGGAATGACGGCCGAGTTGAACTCGATTGCAACGACCCTCTGCGGGGAAGGTTTAGCGCCTCCAGCGGTCCGAAAACCCCGCTATAGAGCCCGCATTCTCACCGCCGACCGGACTCTTCGATGACCCACCCCTCCGTCCCGACCTTGCGCCATTTCGAAGAGGTGGCCGAGCGCTACGACCTGATCCTGTGCGACGTCTGGGGTGTGCTGCACGACGGGACCCGCGGCCACGCCGCGGCGGGCGAGGCGCTGATCCGCTTCCGGGGGCTGCCGGGCCCGCGCCCGCGCCGGGTGATCCTGGTCTCGAACGCGCCCCGACCCTGGCAGGGCGTGCAGAAGATCCTCGACGGCTACGGCGTCCCGCGGGAGGCCTACGACGCGATCCTCACCTCCGGCGACCTGACCCGGCGGCTGATCGCCGAGCATCCGGGCGAGCGCGTGTACCATCTCGGCCCCGAGCGCGACGCGCCGGTCTTCGATGGGCTCGACCTCACCCTGGTCCCGGCGCAGGAGGCGCAGCGCATCGTCTGCACCGGCCTGTTCGACGACTATACCGAGACGGCGGAGGATTACCGCGACGCGCTGGCCGCGTTCCGCGCCCGCGACGTGCCGATGATCTGCGCCAATCCCGATCTCGTGGTCGAGCGCGACAGGAAGCTGATCCCCTGCGCCGGCCTGATCGCCCAGGCCTACGAGGCCCTCGGCGGCGCGGTCGTCTACGCGGGCAAGCCCTACCGGCCGGTCTACGCGACGGCGCTCGCCATGGCCGGCGAACTCGATCGCGGGCCGGCGCCGGAGGTGAGCCGCACGGCGGCGGTCGGCGACGCGATCCGCACCGACATCGCCGGCGCCGCCGGCTACGGCATCCCCTCGATCCTGGTGGCCCGCGGCATCCACGCGGAGGAACTCGGCGTGACGGCCGAGCACCACAGCCTCGGCGACATCGCGGAATGGCTCGCGGCGCAGCCGGTCCGGCCCGACGCGGTGATCGAGCGGCTGGTCTGGTAGGCGTGGGCGACGCGGCCGTTACGCAGTCCGATCCGCCGGGAAATACCTCTCGAATGCCTCTCCGGTGCCTCTCCCCGGTCGCCAACCGGTGACGCGATTGCTATGGGGGCCGAAACCAAGCTGGATCCGAACCGATGACGAGACCGGAGGCAGGCGGCCCGAGCGGGGCGGAGGCGTTGCGCCATGTGCGGCTGTCGGCGCATTTTTCCGCCTGCGGATACGTGCCCGCCTCGCCCCCCGTGCTGCAGCCGGTCGAGCCCTTCCTCGAACTCTCGGGCGAGGACATCCGGCGGCGCATCTTCGTGACGCAGGACGCGGCCGGGGCCGAATTGTGCCTGCGGCCGGAATTCACCATCCCGGTCTGCCGCCTGCACCAGGCGACGCGGCCGGGCGAGCGCGCCGATTACAGCTATCTCGGGCCCGTCTTCCGCGTGGCCGCAGGCGAGCCCGACGAGTTCGTCCAGGGCGGCATCGAGTCGATCGGGCGCACCGACACCCCGGCGGCGGATGCCGAGGTGCTGGGCCTCGCCCTCGAGGGGCTCGGCCTGCTCGGGCGCGCCGACGTCGCGGTGCGGCTCGGCGATATGGGCCTGACCCACGCCTTCCTCGACGCCCTTCAGGTGCCGCCGGTCGCCAAGCGGAGGACCCTGCGGGCGATCGCCGCCGGGCGCTCCCTCGACGAGGTCGCCAACGCCGCGCAGACGGAAGACCGCCATGCCGGCCTGCTCGCCGCGATCCAGGGCCAGGATGCCGGCGCCGTGCGCGCCTTCGTCGAGGACGTGCTGTCGATCGCCGGGATCTCGCAGGTCGGCGGGCGCAGCGCCGGCGCCATCGCCGAGCGCTTCCTCGCCAAGGCCTCGGCCCAGGCGCAGGGCGGCGCCGGCCTCAACGCGGGCAACCGCGACCTGATCGAGCGCTACTGCGCGATCTCCGGCGATCCCGACGCGGCGGCGGCCGCGGTGCGGGCGCTCGCCCGCGAGGCGGGCCTGACCCACGAGGGATTGGCGGCGGCGCTCGCCCTGTTCGAGGAGCGCACCGGCTTCATGGCGGCGCGGGGCCTGGCCGTGGAGCGCTTCCGCTTCAGCGGCGGGTTCGCCCGCAACCTCGACTACTATACCGGCTTCATCTTCGAGGTGACGGGCTCGGCCGGAGGCCCGACGCTGGTCGGCGGCGGGCGCTACGACGGGCTGCTGCAGCAGCTCGGCAGCCCGGTGCCGCTGCCGGCGGTGGGCTGCGCGTTCTGGCTGTCGCGCTGCGTCGACGGAAGCGCGGACGGAAACGCCGGAGGAGTTGTCGCGTGACCGATTCACCCCTCGTTCTCGCCGTCCCCTCCAAGGGCCGGCTGCAGGAGAATGCCAGCGCCTTCTTCTCCCGCGCCGGGCTGAAGCTGGTGCAGAAGGCGGGCGGGCGCGAGTATCGCGGCACGCTCGCGGGGCTCCCCGGCGTCGAGGTGCGCTACCTCTCGGCCTCCGAGATCGCCGGCCAGCTCGCCAGCGGTGCCGCCCATCTCGGCGTCACCGGCGAGGATCTGATCCGCGAGATGCTGCCCGACCCCGGGGCGAGCGTCGAATTGCTCACGCCGCTCGGCTTCGGCCATGCCAGCGTGGTGGTCGCCGTGCCCCAGGCCTGGATCGATGTCCGCGCCATGAGCGACCTCGACGAGGTGGCGAGCGAGATGCGCCTGCGCCAGGGCCGTCGGATGCGCATCGCCACCAAGTACGTGAACCTGACCCGCCGCTTCTTCGCGGAAGCCGGGATCGCCGATTACCGCATCGTCGAGAGCCTGGGCGCCACGGAAGGGGCGCCGGCGGCGGGCTCGGCGGAGATCATCGTCGACATCACCACCACCGGCACCACGCTCGCGGCCAACGCCCTGAAGGTTCTGGACGACGGGGTGATGCTGCGCTCGGAGGCCAACCTCGTCGCCTCGCTGAAGGCGCCCTGGGGCGAGACGGCCCGCGCCGGCCTGCGCACCGTGCTCGGCCGCATCGCCGCGGAGGAGCGCGCCCGCACCAGCCGCGAGGTCCGCGCGGCGCTGCCCGAGACGGGCGAGATCGATCTCGCCACCCTCGCCGGCCTGCACGAGGCGGAGCTGCCCTACGGCGCCCCGCGCGGCGCCGACGGCGAGATCGTGATGCGCTGCCCCGTGGACGCGGTGTTCGACCTCTCCGACGCCCTGGTGCAGGCCGGGGCGCGGGCGGTCACGGTGCGGCGGATCGACTACGCCTTCGCCGCGGAGAACCCGCTGGCGGAGCGGCTGCTGGCGCGGTTGTGAGAGACCGCGTCGCGAGAGACGGTCCGGTCATGGGATTTCCGAAGGGATCATCCCTTCGGCGGGTGTCGGGCAGAGCCCGACGGATCTTCCCAGGGCTCCGCCCTGGACCCGCGAAGGGCTCGCCCTTCGAACCCCGGATTCCCGAGGTCCTACTGCCCGCCCTGCTTGGCGAACTCCGACAGGACACCCCGCAGCACCTTGAGCCGGCCCTCGTAGGCCGCGGTCAGGCAGGCGACGTCGGTGCCGCAGGCGCGGCGGTCCTTGAGCCACGCTTCCTGATCGTCCTGCATCTTGGTGCGGTTGCCCATCGGCAGCAGGTCCTTGAGGATGTCGAAGCGCACCGCCATCTCGACGTCGAGGTCGTTGAGGGCGCGGGTGTCGCAGACCGTCTTCTCGTCCGGCGTCTCGGCCTTGGCGCAGGGAAAGCTCGCGGCCGCCGCCGGCAGGCTCAGGACGACGCTCAGGGCGAGGGCGAGGAAGGTCGTTCGCATCGGACAGGCTCCATCGCGGGCAACGGCCACGCTTTGCCCTTCCAACGGCCTGCCCCCGCCCCGGTGCCGGCCGCGCGAGAAAGAATCAGCTCCAGGGCTTCACGATCGCGAGGATGACGATGCCGATCATCAGCAGCGTCGGCACCTCGTTGATCACCCGGTAGAAGCGCTGGCCGCGGGTGTTGCGGTCGGCGGCGAAGTCCTTGACCGTGCGCGAGAGGAAGCCGTGCATGCCGCTCATCGCCAGCACCAGGGCGAACTTCGCCTGGAGCCAGGGCGCGGCGTAGTAGCCGCTCTGCCACGCGAGCCAGAGCCCGAGGAGCCAGGTCACGATCATGGCCGGGGTCATGATCGCCTTGAGCAGGCGCCGCTCCATGACCTTGAAGGTCTCGGACTGCACCCGCGAGCCGGCGGGCAGGGCCGCGTGGTAGACGAACAGGCGCGGCAGGTAGAGCATCGCCGCCATCCAGGCGATCACCGCGATGACGTGGAACGCCTTGATCCAGGGGTACAGGGTCTCAAGCACCGGGTGAGGCACTCCGTATGGGGGATGCGGCGCGCAGGCGCGCCAGGACGTGTCCGGTCAGAAGCGGGGCGAGGGGCAGCGCCGCATCGTCCGTCGTGCCGGCAAGCGGGAGCCAGCGGATCTCCTCGATCTCCGCCGCGCAGACCGGGATCAGGCCGGGGGCGGCCTCCTGCCGATAGACGATCGCCTCGACGATATGGCCGGGCTCGTTGGCGGCCTCCGCCTCGAACCGGCCGAGCCAAGCCGCCGTGCGGGGCTCGAAAGCGATGGCAAGTTCCTCCTGGACTTCGCGGGCGAGGCAGGCGGCGTCGGTCTCGCCCGCCTCGAACTTGCCGCCGGGGAGCATGAAGCGGAGGCTGCCGCGCTTGCGCACCAGCAGCAACGCCTCGCCCGCCTCGTCCCGGCGGATCAGGGCCAGGGCCGCGACGCGGATGCGGCTCACCGGCCGGCCCTGAGCCGGGCCAGCATCCGCTCGACATGGGCGATCGGCGTCTGCGGGGTGATGCCGTGGCCGAGATTGAAGATGTGCGGCGTGCCGTCCGTCGCCGCCAGGATGGCGTCCACGGCCGCGTCCAGGGCCCGCCCGCCCTCGATCAGCGTCTCGGGGTGGAGGTTGCCCTGGGTGACCGTCGCGGCCGGCACACGGGCCCGCAGGGCGGCGAGATCGACCCCCCAATCGACGCCGACGGCGTCGGCCCCGGTCTCGGGGACGACGCGGGCATGGCCCTCGAGCCCCGAACCGCGGGCGAAGACGATGATTCTTGCGCCCGGCACCTGCGCCCGGATGCCCTCGATCATCCGGGCGATCGGCCCGAGGGAGAAGCGCGCGAGCGCGTCGCCGTCGGCGGTATCCGGCAGCACGCCGGCATGGGACTCGAAGATCTGCACCGCGTCGGCGCCGGCGCGGAGCTGGCGCACGAGGTACTCGGTCTGCACCGTCACCAGCCGGTCGAGCAGCGCGTCGAGCAGCGCCGGATCGGAGGCCGCCAGCGCCCGGGCCGGGGCGAGGTCCGGCGTGCCGCGCCCGCCGATCATGTAGCTCGCCACCGTCCAGGGCGCGCCGCAGAAGCCGAGCAGCGTGGTCTCGTGCGGCAACGCCCCGCGGATCCGCTCCACCGCCTCGAAGACCGGGGCCAGATGCGAAAAGATCGCCGGGTCGCCGGCCTCGCGCAGGCGCTCGAACTGCGCCCGGCCCTCCAGCGCGTCGAGGCGCGGACCCTCGCCCTCGACGAAGCGCACGTCCTGGCCCAGCGCGTGGGGCACCACGAGGATGTCGGAGAACAGGATCGACGCCTCGAAGCCGAAGCGGCGGATCGGCTGGAGCGTCACCTCGGTGGCGAAGGCCGGGTTGTAGCAGAGGTCGAGGAAGGAGCCGGCCTCCGCCCGCGTCGCCCGGTATTCCGGCAGGTAGCGGCCGGCCTGGCGCATCATCCAGGCCGGGGGCGGGGCGATCGCCTCGCCCGACAGGACCCGCAGCACCGGCCTGTTGGCCGTCCTTGCCTCCGCCATTCGTCGAACCCGCTTCCTGCCCGGTTGCCTTCCGTGGCGAGGCCGGAGAGGTCGCGACCTCGCCATCCCCACCCCGGCCCTCTTCAAAGAAAGAGAGATTCTAGAATCTCTGTTTTTTCTCTTGGACGTTGGATCGTGATGCCGCAAGCGCGTCCACAGGCCCTCCCCACAGCCGCGGCGTTAATCACCTCTTAACGGATTGGCTCTAATCTCCACGATAGGCCAAGCTCAGCAGAGGCTTGCGTGGGGCTGCGTGCCCCGACGGCCCCCGCGGTCCCGGATTCTCCCATCCGGGCGAGTCCGGCGTCCGCGAAAGCACGCCATGTTGAGGGAGGAGTCGACGGTTTTCGGGACAACCCGCCGTCGTGCGGATTCCGAGCCGGCTTTTCCCCACTTGTCGACTCCCCGGACGCGGGCTGGGGATAGTGCGGCGGCAAACTTCGCGGCGCGATCTGCAAATCACTGACACCGCTTCCGATTGATTCCTTTGGTGCTGCTTCCCGTCATCCCAGGGCCGCGCAGCGGAACCCGGGATCCACCTGAGATGCGCGGCTCAACGTGGCATCACGGGTGGATTGCACGCCTCCGGCGCGCCCCTTCAAGTCCGGGTTCGCTTGTCAGCGCCCCGGAATGACGGTGGTGGGGTCTGGACCGAACCAATCAGCCGCAATCCGTATGACCTATCGCGTGATTGTGGGCGAAGGCCGTGGCTCCCCTGCCGGCCGCGTCGCGGCCCGGACGGCTCCGGCTCCGCCTGCCCCGACGGAGGGAGTAACCGGGACCGTCATCGCGAGCTCGGCAAACAGCGCGCGGGCCAGGTCCGGGATCGCGGCCGTGCGAAGACGGACCAGCAACGGCCCGATCGCCGCCGCGCCGTTGGCTGCCACGATCCCGAACTCGCCCGCATGCCCGCGGATCGTGTTGGCCAGCTGCACCCGCTGGCGTACCAAGCGCGTGCACTGGCCCGCCAGCATCAGCGCCGCCTGCGCCTCGGGCGTCTTCACCGGCACGAAGCGCATGCTGGGCCGGCTCGCCGCCTCGCACAGGGCGGCCGCGTCCGCCGCGTCGTTCTTGCCTCGGCGGACATACGGCTTGGCCAACTGCGGCGCGATCAGCCGCACCATGTGGCCCAGGCGCGTCAGTTCCCGCGCCCAGTGGTGGCTGGCCCCGCAAGCCTCATCGGATCGACCCGTCAACAGGCTCTCGGGACAATGCTAGCCCCGCGAACCCGGCAGGCTGTGGCCGAGGAAGAAGTCGAGCATCGCCCGCGAGGCGTCCGGCCCGCTCGCGTCGGTGTAGCTGCCCTCCGGGCTGCCGCCGGACCAGGCGTGGCCCGCGCCCTGCACCGACCACGCCTCGACCTGCACCCGGCCCGCCTCGTCGGCGTAGCGGGTGCGGGTGTAGCTGTGGCCGCCCCCGGTCCCGCTCTCCCGCCGCGGCGTCAGCGCCTCGACGCCGGCCTGCGCCAGCACAGCCTCGGCGTTGCGGGGGTGGACGGTGCCGTCGCCCTCGCCGTGGAAGACGATGGTCGGCACCCGCAGGCGCTGCGTCACCGATCCGGCGCCGAAGCCGGCCGCGCCGCCGGGCTCCGCCGCGCCGGGCGCGCCGACGCGCATTGCCGAGAGCGCCGAGGGCAGGTCGCGGGCGCAGCCCGCGGCGAGGCCCGAATGCACGCCGAGCCCCGCGAACAGGTCGGGATAGGCCCGGGCGATGTTGGCCGCCGCCGCCCCGCCCGCCGAGAGCCCGGCGATGTAGATGCGCGAGCGGTCGATCGGGTGCTCGGCGCAGACCGCGCGGACGAGCCCCGCGATGATGCCGGCCTCGCCCATCTCCCGGCCCTGGTCGCCGGGCTCGAACCAGTTCCAGCACCGTTGCGCGTTGGCCCGGCTCGATTGGCGGGGATAGACGACGTAGATCCCCTCCTCCTCGGCCAGCGCGTTCATGCGCGTGCCCGCGGCGAAGTCGTCGGGCGTCTGCGTGCAGCCGTGCAGCATCACGAGGAGCGGGCGGCGCCCGCTCCGGGGGCTCGGGATGAACAGCTTGTAGTCCCGCGCGCCGGCCGCGTTGGAGAAGCTGCGGGCGACGAACTGGCCGTCCTCCGGCTCGACGCCCTCGGGTCCGATGTGACCCGGTCCCGGCGCGTGCAGGCCCCCGTTCACCAGCCCCCGGAGAGAGGGGGCGAGCGTGCGCAGGCCCTGCATCATCTGGTCGATGTTCTCGCGAAGCCGCTCCGGGATCAGCGCCGTGTGGCCCGCCTCGCGATCCGTCTCGGCGTCGAGCCGGGCCGCCGGACCTTCGAGCCGCGGCGTCCCGTGCGGGGCGGCCGCGGCGTCGGCCTTCTGCGGCCCGCCGGGGGACAGGCCCGCCGCACCGAGGCTGCGCTGGATCAGGGCGGTCGCCTCGCCGAGCCGTCCGGCCCGGGTCAGGCGGGTCGCCTCGGTCATGTCGGTGAAGAAGGCATTGGGACGGTCGGTCATGCGGGTCTCGCTTTCCGGGTCGGCGACGGGCGCGGGCGCGCGCCGCGGGTCACGAGGGAGGGGATGTCTTCGGGGGTTCAGAGCAGGCGGTCGGCCAGCACACGCTTCACGGCGGGGCTCGCCTGGAGGCTGCCGAGCACTTCGATCGAGGCGATCGCGGCGCTGGCGAGGTCGGCGGGAACGTCGTCGGCGATCACGGCGAGGCCGAGGACGCGGATGTCGAGCCGGGTGCCCGCCGCCCGCGCCGATTCCAGCTCGGCCCGGCCGTAGCGGCGCAGGCCGACCTCGATCGGGTTGCGGGCGACCGATTGGCGGGTGATGTCGGCATGCCGCTCGATCTGGTTGCGGATCGCCGTGCGGATGAAGTCGCTGCGGTTGGCGTAGACGCCCTCCGAGACGAGCAGATCGACATGCCCGAGATCGACGAAGCCGAGATTGACCGTGATCTTCTCGTGGTCGCCGGACCGCGTCCCGCCGCGCAGCGCGAGCGGGGTGTCCGGCCGGCTCTCCTGCATCAGATCCATCATCGCGCCCATCCCTGCGCCATCCATGGGGATGGTATGGGAACGCTTATGCTGCGCCGCAAGATGAAACTTTTTGCATTGCAGCAATAACGCGACTCGGCTCCGATGGATGTCGGCCGGCGCCTGAGCCGGCGCAGCGGGTCAAGCGCCGCCGAAGAGGGCGTCCGGAGAGGGACTTAACCGGAACGGCCGATGCGGCCGCCGGCTCACGGTTCCAGGTATTCCCGCCAGACGGCGTTTGTTCCGAGGCTCTCGACAAAGCTGCCATGCCGCAGGCGCTCCGCTTCGGTGAGCCGGCTGCGCATTGGCCGGGGCCCGGCCGGACCCGAATCGGCCGCCGCCGCGCGCGCCACGCTCTCGACCGGCTCGGCGATGCTGAGCCCCAGGCTGGTCTGCTTGCCGCCCAGCAGCTCGACATAGACCTCGGCCAGGATCTGCGCGTCGAGCAGCGCGCCGTGCTTGACGCGGCGGGTCGTGTCGACGCCGTAGCGGTTGCACAGGGCGTCGAGGTTGTTGGCCGCGCCCGGATGCTTGCGGCGGGCGAGGAGCAGGGTATCGACCACGTCCTCCAGCGGGATCGCCTTCGGGGCGGCGGGCCCGAGCCGGGCGAACTCCATGTTGAGGAAGCCGACGTCGAAGGGCGCGTTGTGGATCACCAGCCGCGCATCGCCGCAGAAGGCGACGAAGGCATCGACCACGTCGGCGAAGACCGGCTTGTCGGCGAGCATCGCGTCCGAGATGCCGTGGACCGCGAACGCCCCCTCGGACACCGCCCGCTGCGGGTTGATGAGTTGGTGATAGAATTTGCCGGTCTGGACGTGGTTGATCAGCTCGACGCAGCCGATCTCGATCAGCCGGTCGCCGTTCCTCGCGTCCGTGCCGGTGGTCTCGGTATCGAGGACGATCTCGCGCAGCATTTTTTGGGTTCCAAGCGAAGGCACAGCCTCCTACCGGACAGCGAAGGATGCGTTAACCGGCCCCGTGGAAGGGACGGTCAGTCCGACCCCATGCGAACGTCCGAAAAGGTCATCCGCCTGTCCCCTCCCCCCTTGCGGGGGAAGGAGAGGCGCTCCGGCTTGTCAGATCAGAGCGACGGCGGCGGCCTCCGCATCCGACAGGCCCGTGCGAGTGAAAAACCAGCGGCCCCTTCAGAGCAGTCCAACCCCTGACGTGATCTATGGAACGGCGTGGCTGAATTCGCGCGCCATCGCGATCCAGGCATCGATCACCTCGCGGACGTTCCGAAGTGCTTCCTCAGGGGTCTCGCCATCGGACATGCATCCGGGCAGGTCAGGCACCGTGGCGGCAAACCCGCCCCCGTCATCCGCAGTGAGCGGCGTGACCAGGATCGGGTAGGTGAGCTCGTCCATGATGGCTCCCTCACATGATGGCTCCCTCACGGGCCTCGGCGAACCAGTTCCTCGACGATCCGCTCCACCTCGCCTTCCGCGTGCGCGAACCCGCGGCTGGTGTCGATCAGAAAGTCCGCCCGCGCGCGCTTCTCGGCATCCGGCATCTGCTTGGCACGGATCGCCGCGAACGCTTCCTCGGTCATGCCGGGGCGGGCGAGCACGCGGGCGCGCTGCACCTCGGGCGGGGCGGTGACGACGAGG
Organism: Methylorubrum podarium; assembly: GCF_022179745.1. Classification (GTDB taxonomy): domain Bacteria; phylum Pseudomonadota; class Alphaproteobacteria; order Rhizobiales; family Beijerinckiaceae; genus Methylobacterium; species Methylobacterium podarium. Next base: position 11,029 of record NZ_BPRD01000051.1, on the reverse strand, counting down.
ACGGCGTCGCAGCGGGCCTCGGCGCCGGTCTCGAACAGGAGCGGGATGTCGAGGACGACCAGCGCCGCCCCCGCGTGGCGGGCGAGGAAGGCGCGGCTCTCGTCGCGGACCAGCGGGTGCACGATCGCTTCGAGGCGGGCGAGTTGTTCCGGGTCGCCGAGCACCGCCGCGCGCAGGGCCGGACGGTCGACGCCGCCCTCCGGCGTCAGGGTGCCGGGAAAGGCTTCGCCGATCGCCCGCGCCGCCGCGCCCCCCGGCCCGTAGAGGGCGTGGACCGCCGCGTCCGAATCGTGGACCGGCACGCCACGGGCGGAGAACATCGCGGCGGTGGCCGACTTGCCCATGCCGATCGAGCCGGTGAGGCCGAGCACCACGGGGCGGCGGGGCTGGTCCGTCGCGCTCATGTCGCGGGAAGGTCCGCGACGATTTTTTCGCGCAGGGCCGGCGTCACCTGCGGGCGCAGGCCGAACCACGCCTCGAAGCCCGGCACCGCCTGGTGCAGCAGCATGCCGAGCCCGTCGACCGCCGCGAGCCCGCGCGCCCGCGCGGCGGCGAGCAGCGGCGTCTCCAGCGGCACGTAGACGATGTCGGCCACCGCCGCGCGGTCCGGGAGTGGGGCAAGATCGAGGTCGAGCGGCGGATGCCCGGCCATGCCGAGCGAGGTGGTGTTGACGAGAAGCCCGGTGTCGGACAGCGCCCCCGGCACGTCCTCCCAGGCCAGCGCCGCGACGCGGCCGGGATCGAGTCCGGCGAGCGCCCGCGCCCGCTCGGGGCTGCGGTTGGCGACGCGGACCGAGAGCCCGCGCTCCACCAGCCCGACGACGATGGCCCGCGCCGCGCCGCCCGCGCCGAGCACCAGGGCGGACCCGCCGGTCCGCTCGGGCCAACCCTCGGCGAGACTGTGGTCGAGATGGGCGATGAAGCCCGGCGCGTCGGTGTTGTCGCCGCGCACATGGGTGCCCTCGACGATCAGCGTGTTCACCGCCCCGATCTTTTTCGCCCGCGGGGTCAGGGAGTCGGCGAGGCGGAAGGCCGCCTCCTTGTGCGGGATGGTGACGTTGCCGCCGGCAAAGCCCGAAGCCGGCAACCCGCGGAAGAATGCCTCGAACGCGTCCGGCGCCACGTCGATGCGCTCGTAGGTGCCGTCGAGCCCGTGCTCGGCGAGCCAGTGGCCGTGGATCAGCGGCGAGCGGGAATGCCGGATCGGGTGGCCGACGACGAAGGCCCTGGCTGTCATGGAATCCTGCCGGCGGCTGCGCCTGAAACGTCGGGGGACATCACGCGACGCAGCCCTTCGGCAGCGTGCAGGCGGTCTGCCCCTCGATCTCGATCTGGAGGGTGGCGTGGCCGATGCCGAAGCGCTCGCGCAGCTCGTCCGCCGTCTCCTTGAGGAAGTGGCGGTGGTTCGCCCCGTCCGCCACCACGAGGTGGGCGGTGAGCGCCGGCTCGGTGGTGCTCATCGGCCAGATGTGCAGGTCGTGCAGCCCGCGCACGCCGGGGCGGGCGGCCAGACAGGCGCGCACCGCCTCCGGGTCGATGCCGGGCGGCACCGCGGCGAGCGACATCGCCACGCTGTCGCGCAGCAGGCCCCAGGTGGCGACGATGATGAGCGCGGCGATGACGAGGCTCACCAGCGGGTCGAGCCAGTCGAGGCCGGTGGTGAGGATGACGAGGCCCACGAGCACCACGCCGGCCGAGACCGCCGCGTCGGCCATCATGTGCAGGTAGGCGCCGCGGATGTTGATGTCGCCCTTCGCTCCCGAGGCGAACAGCCAGGCGGTGAAGCCGTTGATGAGGATGCCGATCCCGGCCACCACCATCACCGTCGTGCCGGCGACCGGGGCCGGTTCGAGGACGCGCTGCACCGCCTCGGCGATGATGCCGCCGGTGGCCACGAGAAGCACCACCGCGTTGAACAGGGCGGCGAGGATCGAGGAGCCGCGCAGGCCGTAGGTGAAACGGGCCGAGGGCGCCCGCCTGACCAGCACCGCGGCGATCCAGGCGGCGACGAGCCCGAGCACGTCGGAGAGGTTGTGGCCGGCATCGGCCACGAGCGCCATGGAATTCGACAGCCAGCCGTAGAGCGCCTCGACGACGACGAAGCCGAGATTCAGCGCGATGCCGATTGCGAAGGCCGGCCCGAAATCCTTGGGGGCGTGGACATGGCCGTGCCCCCCATGTGCGTGACCGTGACCATGGCTGTGCCCGTGCCCGGCGTGATCGTGGTCGTGCCCCCGATGGTCGTCCATCGCCCCTCGCCGTATCAGAACGCCAGCAGGCCCATGCCCCGCAGCCGCGCGAGAAGGGGCGTCAGCGGCAGGCCGAGGATCGTCGCATGGTCGCCCTCGACCCGCGCGAACAGGTGGATGCCGAGCCCCTCGAGCTGGTAGGCGCCGACCGACGTCGTCACCGCCGCGCCCGCGAGCCGCAGATAGGCGTCGATGGCCCCGGCATCGAGGGGCCGCATGGTCAGCCGCGCGGTCTCCACGAAATCCTGCTCCACGAAATCCTGCTCGACGAAATCCCGCTCGACCAAGGCCTCGGCCGCTCCGTCGCGCCGGATCGCGACCGCCGAATGCAGCGCGTGGGTCCGGCCCTGGAGCCGGGCGAGATGGGTCCGCGCCGCTTCCAGGTCGGCGGGCTTGTGGAAGATCCGGCCCTCGCATTCGAGCACCTGGTCGGCGCCGACCACGATCCGGCCGGGATGGCGGCCCGCCACCTCCGCCGCCTTGGCCCGGGCGAGACGCCGCGCCAGCTCCGCCGGAGCCAGGGCGCCGCCCTCGGCTTCGAGGGCGCGCTCGTCGATCCGCGCCGGCGCCGTCTCCACCGGCAGGCCGGCGCCCGTCAGGAGGTCGCGCCGGGTGGCGCTCGCCGAGGCGAGAAGGAGCGGCTCAGGGGCGAGCCAGAGGGCAGATGCGGTCACGTCGAAAAAATTTCCGTCAGCGCAGGCCGCGCCAGTCGAGCCAGTCGAACAGGAAGTCGATATCCTGAGGCGCGACGGAGAAGAACCCCTCCTCCGAGCGCTCCGAGCCGATCACGTAGCCGCTCGCATGGCCGAGGCTGTGGTCGATCGAGCTCTGCAGGAAGCCGAGTTCGAGCCCGTTGTCGCGCAGGGCCACGACGGTGGTGCCGGGGGCCGCGAACAGCGAGCCGTGCAGCCCCGAACCGTATTCCCCGATGATCGTGGCGGCGGAGCGGAACAGGGCGATCTGCTCAAGAATGCTCAGACGCTCCGGCCGGACGCGGGTGAAGCCGCGGAGACGCGCCGTCTCCTCGAACGCCGCCCGCTCGGCGAGCGAGCGCCGGTTGCGCGTGTCGGCATTGTCCGAGCGGGCGATCAGGATCTTTTCCGTCCCCGGTTTCTCGCGGCGACGGCCGATCCGCCAGCGGGGCCGCCAGCCCCGGCCGGGCGCCGCGCGGTCGAGCAGGAAGCGGCGGGCCTGCCGCATCAGCGGCGAGGCGCGGCTGACGAAGCGCAAAGCCGTGGGCACGAGGAGCGAGCGGCAGGCGACGCATTCGCGTCCCGGATCGTAGACGACGAGGCGGTCCTCGCCGATCCCGAGGAGGCCGAGCCAGACGCGGGCGAAATCCGGCGTGTCGGCGGGCAGGAGGTAGCGGAGCCGGGCGATATCGTGGCCGGCCCGGTCGAGCAGGAAGAGTTTGGGCAGGAAATCGACCAGCCAGTGGCCGTACATCTGGTGGCCCATCCCGGTCAGGAGCACGGCGGGCTCCTCGACCGCCACCCGGCGCAGACCCGGCAGCCGCGCGGCGATGGCGCGGAAATGCCCCTCGAAATTGACGGGGAAGATGTTGAGCTGGGCGGCGTACTGAAACACGCCGTCGAGGAGGACGACGCCCTCCGCCGTCACCTCCGCCCCCGGCAGCTCGTAGAGGCTGGTGCCGAGGACGGTGGTCTGCTCGTGGTAGACGCGCAGCAGCGTCGGCGTCACCGCGCCGATCATGAGGTCGGGCGGCTGCGCCCAGTCCCGGTAGGACAGGCTGAGATCGGTGCAGCGCCCCCGCCCGGCTTGGACGGTCTCGCGCAGATCGGCCGCGGCGAGGGCGGCGTCTTCCATCCTCCCGTCCTCAGGTCGCGATGAACTTGAGGCGGTGCTCGCGGTAGAGGTCGAGGATCGCGGCCGCCGTCTCCTCGATCGAGCGGCGGGTCACGTCGATGGTCGGCCAGCGGTACTTGGCGCAGAGCCGGCGCGAGGCGGCGATCTCGTCGGCCACCGATTCCCGGTCGACGTAGGAGGAGTTGTCGTCGGCCTTGAGGCTGAGGAGGCGGTTCTGGCGGATCTGCACGATCCGCTCGGGGCTGGCGATCAGCCCGACGATCAGCGCCTTCCGGACCCGGTCGAAGCTCGGCGGCAGCGGCATCGACGGCACGAGGGGGAGGTTGGCGGTCTTCAGCCCGCGATTGGCGAGATAGATCGAGGTCGGCGTCTTCGAGGTGCGGCTGACGCCGACCAGCACCACGTCGGCCTCGTCGAGGTCGTCCGGCAGGTTGCCGTCGTCGTGGGCGAGCGTGAAGTTCATCGCGTCGATGCGCTTGAAGTACTCGGCGTTGAGCATGTGCTGGGCGCCGGGCCGTTCGGTCGAGGTCGCGCCGAGATAGGAGCGCAGCAGCGCGTGGACCGGCTGGAGCACGTTGAGCGTCGGCGAGCCGGTCTCGCGGCAGGCCTCCTCCAGGCGCTCGATGAGGTCGTGGCCGACCAGGGTGTAGAGCACGAGGCCCGGCGCCGCCTTGATCTCGGAGATCACCCGTTCGAGCTGCGCGCCGGAGCGCACCAGCGGGTAGACGTGCTCGATCGCCGAGATCCCCTCGTACTGCACCGCCGCCGCGCGTCCGACATTGATCAGGGTCTCGCCGGTGGAGTCCGAGACGAGGTGGAGATGGAAGTAGCTGCGGCTCATCGTCGGCCCGACTCTACGGTGACGCATCGGTCTTGCGAGCGGCCGAGCCGCCCCACGGGGATGCTTAGAGCATGTTTTCGCGCGAAGGCGATGGCGAATTGCCGATCGCCGCAAGGTCCGAGGCGATCAGGACGCTGGAACAGGGCGCCGTCGCGCGTCCGGATCGCTTCGGCTGCCGCTCGCGATGATGGGATGGGGCAAGGCCCGAGGTGATCGACCGGAAACCGTATGATACGGCTTCCGCTCGATCAGAGCGGGAAGCGTATCAGCAAGCCCGCGCGGCGCTTGAGCGTCGCCGACATCCGCCATCCCGAAGGGATCAATCGGATGTCGTATGAAAGGTGGCCGCGACCTTTCGCGGACAAAGGCCCTATTCCCCCGCTCCCCGCGCCGCGGCCTCGGTCAGCGCGCGGCGAAAATCCTCCCAGGCCGCCGCATCGGGCGCAAGCGTCACCGCCGGCGGGCGCGGCAGCACCAGCGCGGCGGCGAGATCGCCCGCGGCGAGGCTCAGGCCCCGGTACTGCGCGAAATTCGCGAAGGTGACGCCGAGCCCCGGCGGCCCCGCCTCGGCGCTCCCGACCGCGAGCAGTTCGAGCGGCACGGTCAGCCCGCAGCGCAGGGCCTTGGAGAGGGCCTCCTTCAGGCACCACAGCCGCGTCAGCCGCTCGGCCTCCGGCGCGTCGAGGCGGGCGGCGACGAGGCGCCGCTCCGCCGCGTTGGTCTGGCGCGTCAGCAACGCGACGTTGGCCGGCCGGATCCGCTCCAGATCAATCCCCATCGGGCAGGCCTCGGGATAGGCGACCGCCACGGCGACCGGGCCGGCATGCGACAGGCTGATGCCGAGATTTTCACCGCCCGCGCCGGAGAGAACCGGCTGCTCCAGCACGCCGGGCCGGATCGCCAGGGCCCGCGGATCGAGATCGGGCCGGAGCGCGGCGAGCGCGCATTTGGCCGCGTAGCGCCCGATCAGCAGGCCGTGGCGGCGGCGGGCGTGGAGGCGGTCGGTGAGGAGCGCTTCCTCGTCCCCGTGGAGGAAGCCGCCGCGATGGGCGTCGAGCCAGTCGAGCGGCGCGCTCGCGAGCGCCAGGACGGCCTGCATCGATCCGGTCCGGGGGGCGTCGAGGGCGAGGCGCAGGCGCCGCACCAGCGGGCTCGCGGCCTCCGGTCCTGCCGCGCTTTCGGCGCTTTCCTCACACGTCATGACCGCCCGCTCCGTTCGCCCGAGCCAAGAAGGAAACGCGCCATTTCCGCAATGCGAAAGCTCGGGTTCTCCGCCCTCGCGCTGGGCGGCCTGCTCTGCGGCCCGCTCTCCGGCTCCGGTCCCGCTGCGGCGGAAGCCTCGGCTGAAGGCGCGTCCGCGCGGATCGCCGAGGTCGTGGAACGCGCCTACCGCCCGCTCCTGAAGGACTACGACGTGCCCGGCCTCGCCGTCGCCGTGACGCGGAACGGGCAATCCGCCGTCTTCACCTTCGGTCTCGCCGACCGGGAGGGGCGGCGGCCGGTGACGCGGGACACGCTGTTCGAGATCGGCTCGGTCAGCAAGACCTTCACGGCGACGCTCGCCGCCGAGGCGCAGGCGCTCGGCCGGCTCTCCCTCGCCGACGCGCCGGGCCGGTTCCTGCCCTGGCTGCGGGGCAGCGCCCTCGATCGCGCCAGCCTGCGCGACCTCGGCACCTACACCGCGGGCGGCCTGCCGCTGCAATTCCCCGACGCCGTCACCGACGAAGCGGCGATGAGGGCCTATGTCCGGCAATGGCAGCCCTCCGCGCCCGCCGGAACGCGGCGGGTCTACTCCAATCCGAGCCTCGGCCTGTTCGGCGCCGCCGCCGCGGCGGCGCTCGGCGGCGATTTTTCGGAGCTGATGCAGGACCGGCTGTTTCCGGGACTCGGCCTCACGAACAGCTTCATCCGCGTCCCCGCGTCCGACATGGCGCGCTACGCCTGGGGCTACGGCAAGGAGGGCCGGCCGATCCGGGTGAACCGGGGCGTGCTCGACGCGCAGGCCTACGGCGTGAAATCGAGCGCCGCCGACATGATCCGCTTCGTCGAGGCCAACCTCGATCCCGCCCGCCTCGATCCGCCGCTGCGGCAGGCGATTGAGGGCACCCATGTCGGGTATTCCCGCGTCGGCGCGATGGTGCAGGGCCTCGGCTGGGAGCTGCTGCCCTATCCGCTCTCGCTGGAGCGCCTCCAGGCCGCCAACGCCGATGCGGTGCGGTTCGAGGCGCAGCCCGCCGAACCGCTCGACCCGCCGCGGGCGCCGACGGGGGCCACGCTGTTCAATAAGACCGGCTCCACCAACGGCTTCGGCGCCTACGTCGCCTTCGTGCCGGAGAAGCGCATCGGCCTCGTCATGCTGGCCAACCGCGCCTTTCCGATCCCGGCGCGGATCGCGGCGGCGCACGCCGTGCTGGAGGCGCTGGCGGAGAAGGATCCCTGATCCCGCTCAGCGCTCCCGGTCGTAGCGGAAGGCGTTGGTCAGGCGCGGCATGCCGATCGCCTCGTAATAGCCCTCGACGCCGGGCGCGGCGGTCAGCAGCAGGCACGCCTCGGGACCCGCGGCCCTGCGGGTCGCCTCGATCAGCCCGCGGCCGATGCCGCGGCCCTGGCAGTCGCGGGCGACGGCGAGGTCGGAGAGGTAGGCGCAGAAGGCGAAGTCGGTGAGCGTGCGCGCCACGCCGACGAGGCGCCGGTCGAGCCGGGCGGTGACGATCAGGTCGGAGGCCCGCAGCATCCGATCGAGCCGCGCGCGGTCTCCGGCCGGCCGCCGCGGCGCGAGCCCGGACTCGACGAGGACCGCCTGAAAGCTCTCCGCGTCGAGATCCGGTTCCAGCCCGTAGACGAGCGCGCCGCTCACCGGAGGACGCTCACGCCTCGGCGGCGAAGCGGCCGTGGCAGTGCTTGTACTTCTTGCCCGAGCCGCAGGGGCAGGGCTCGTTGCGGCCGACCTTGCCCCAGGTCGAGGCGTCGTCGGGCTTGCGCTCCAGCACCGCCGTCTCCGCCGAGAGCTCGCGCGCGGCGAAGCCGTAGGCGCCGCCCGCCCCGCCGTCGCTGCCGCCATAGGCGAACTCGTTCTCGCCGGTGACCGGGTCGCGGTGCTCGGGGAACATCGGCGGAAGCTGCGGCTCGCCGAATCCGGCCTGCTCGAACCCGCCCTCGGCGAAGCCGTCGGGCTGCTGCTGCATGATCTCGACATGGGCGAGCTGGGCGGTGACCTGCTCGCGCAGGGCCGCCACGAGGCCGTTGAACAGCTCGAACGCCTCCGACTTGTACTCGTTGAGCGGGTCGCGCTGGGCGAAGCCGCGCCAGCCGACCACCTGCCGCAGGTGGTCGAGGGAGACGAGGTGCTCGCGCCAGAGGTGGTCGAACACCTGCAGCACCACCTGCTTCTCGACATAGGCCATCACCTCCGCGCCGTTGCGCTCGACGCGGGCGGCGTAGGACTCGTCGGAGGCCTTGCGCAGGCGCTCGCGGATCTCCTCGTCGGCGATGCCCTCCTCCTTGACCCATTCCTCGACCGGAAGATCGAGGTTGAGCAGGTCGAGGGCGCGGGCCTTCAGCCCCTCCGCGTCCCACTGCTCGGCATAGGCGTTCTCGGGGATGTGGACGGCGACGAGGTCGTCGATCACGCCGTGGCGCATCTCGTCGATGGTGTCGCGCACGCTGTCCTGGCCCATCAGGTCGCGGCGCTGCTCGAACACGACCTTGCGCTGGTCGTTCATGACGTTGTCGTACTTGAGCACGTTCTTGCGCATGTCGAAGTTGCGCGCCTCGACCTTCTGCTGCGCCTTCTCGATCGCCTTGTTGATCCAGGGATGGATGATCGCCTCGCCCTGCTCCAGGCCGAGCCGCTGCAGCATCCCGTCCATGCGGTCGGACCCGAAGATGCGCATCAGGTCGTCCTTGAGGGACAGGTAGAACTTCGAGCGGCCCGGATCGCCCTGGCGGCCGGAGCGGCCGCGCAGCTGGTTGTCGATGCGCCTGCTCTCGTGGCGCTCGGTGCCGATGATGTAGAGCCCGCCCGGCAGGTCCTTCTTGCGGCCGGCCTCCGGGTCGGCCTTCTCGCCCGAGGCCAGCACCTTGGCGCGGTTCTCGGCGATCTCGGCTTTCAGCGCCTCGATCGCCGCCTCGCGCTCCGGCCCCTCGGCGAGGTGGCCGAGCTCCTTCTCGATGCGCATCTCGAGGTTGCCGCCGAGTTTGATGTCGGTGCCGCGGCCGGCCATGTTGGTGGCGATGGTGATGGCGCCCGGCACGCCGGCCTCGGCCACGATGTAGGCCTCCTGCTCGTGGAAGCGGGCGTTGAGCACGGCGAACCGCTTGGTCACCCGGTTCTCGCGGGCGGCGGCGTAGACGTCGGTCAGGGCGTTCGGGTCGGAATAGTCGAGCAGCGTGTAGCCGGCTTTCTTCAGGAGCTCGCCGATCAGCTCCGACTTCTCGATCGAGCCGGTGCCGACCAGCACCGGCTGCAGGCGGCTATGCGCCTTGTCGATCTCCTTGATGATCGCCTCGTACTTCTCCTCGACGGTGCGGTAGACCTCATCGTCCTCGTCGACGCGCTCGATCTCCTTGTTGGTCGGAATGTCGACGACGTCGAGCTTGTAGATCTCGGCGAACTCGTCCGCTTCCGTCGACGCCGTGCCGGTCATGCCGGCGAGCTTCTTGTAGAGCCTGAAATAGTTCTGGAAGGTGATCGAGGCGAGCGTCTGGTTCTCGGGCTGGATCGTCACCCGCTCCTTGGCCTCCAGCGCCTGATGGAGCCCCTCCGAGTAGCGCCGGCCCTGCATCATGCGGCCGGTGAACTCGTCGATGATGACGACCTCGTCGTTCTTGACGATGTAGTCCTTGTCGAGGGTGAACAGGGTGTGGGCGCGCAGCGCCTGGTTCACGTGGTGGACGAGGGTGACGTTGTGGGCGTCGTAGAGGTCGCCCTCCTTGAGGATGCCGGCCTCGCGTAAGGCGCCCTCGATGAACTCGTTGCCGGCCTCGGTCAGCGAGACCTGGCGCTGCTTCTCGTCGAGGTCGTAGTGCTCCGGCAGGAGCTGCGGCATGATCCCGTCGACCGCGACGTAGAGTTCCGAACGGTCATCGACGGGGCCGGAGATGATGAGCGGCGTGCGCGCCTCGTCGATGAGGATCGAGTCGACCTCGTCGACGATGGCGTAGTGGTGCCCCCGCTGCGTCATCTGCGAGAGCTCGTACTTCATGTTGTCGCGAAGATAGTCGAAGCCGAACTCGTTGTTGGTGCCGTAGGTGATGTCGCAGGCGTAAGCCTCCTTGCGCTGCGCATCGTCGAGCCCGTGCACGATGGTGCCGACGGTGAGGCCCAGGAAGCGGTAGACCCGGCCCATCCATTCCGCGTCGCGGGAGGCGAGGTAGTCGTTGACGGTGACGACGTGGACGCCCTTGCCCTCGAGCGCGTTGAGGTAGACCGGCAGGGTCGCGACCAGGGTCTTGCCCTCGCCGGTCTTCATCTCCGAGATGCCGCTCTCGTGCAGCACCATGCCGCCGATCATCTGCACGTCGAAATGGCGCTGGCCGAGCACGCGCTTGGCCGCCTCGCGCACGGTGGCGAAGGCGGGCACCAGCAGGTCGTCGAGGCGGGTGCCGGCGGCGAGCTGATCGCGGAAGCTTTGCGTGCGGGCGCGCAGCTGCTCGTCGGACAGCGCGCTGATTTCCGGTTCGAGCGCGTTGATGGCCGCCACGCGCGGGCGAAAGCCCTTGACGCGGCGGTCGTTGGACGAGCCGAAAATCTTCTTGGCGAGGGCACCGAGCATCGTGAACCTGCGGTCGTGAGGTCGTCGCGGGCGGCATCGAGGGCGCCGCCGGCCTGCATTGGGCGGGCTTATAGAGGTAAATATCGGCAGGCGCATCCGGTAGTGCCGAGGCGCCTTCACGAGCGCGCGGGGCGATCCAAGGCCACGCTTGCCTTTGCCCCGAAGAGGTTCCACCTGTGTCGCGCTTCGCGGCACCTGCCGCATCCCGACGAGCCCCGCGGGACGAAGCCGGACGGCGAACAGACCGGCCCGGCGGGGACGACGCCCAAGGAACGACGCTTCCGATGCCGATTCCGTTCTCCCTCCGGCGCGCGAGGGCGCTCGCGCGCCGGAGGGAG
>NZ_BPRD01000050.1 GCF_022179745.1 Methylorubrum podarium | reverse complement strand
GTGGAACGAGTGACAGCGCAATGGACGCTGTCACTCGTTCCACCTCGGGGAAAAGCGGCCGGGCCGGTGTATCGCCTCACCGACATCGCGATCTCGAACTGGTACCTCATCCGGCGCGAGCAGATCCGGATCCGGGGCGCGGCGGCGCTCGTCGGTCCGACCGGGGCGGGCAAATCGACGATCTTCGACGCGGTCGGCACCGTGCTCGCAGGCAACAACGCGAGCCGGCTGGCGCTGAACGCCTCCGCCTCGGGCCGCAGCGCCCGCACCGTGCGCGACTATTGCCTCGGCTGGATCAGCGACCCGGCCGAGGGCGGGCGCCCGACGCGGGAGGCGTGCGAGACCCTCATCGCCCTGGTCTTCGAGAACCCCGCGAGCGGGCGCGTGGTCACCGTGGGGCTGGCGCTCGCCGCCCGTTCCGAGGAGCCGAAGGAGGAGACGCTCTCGCGCTTCGTCGCGATCGGCCACCGCTTCGAGATCGCCGACTACGTCCGCGAGACGGAGGAGGGCAGCTTCGTCGCCCCCTGGACCGAGGTCGCCGCGGATCTCCGCCGCCGGGCCGACAGCTTCGAGGAGTTCCGCACCTCCGGCGAGCGCTTCACCGCCGCCGTGCTGGCGACCCTGCGCGAGGGTGCGGCCACCCCCGATCCGCGCCAGTTCCTGCGCACCTTCTCCAACGCGGTGGCGTTCAAGCCGATCTTCGACACCAGCGCCTTCGTCCGCAGCTTCGTGCTGGAGGCCGAGCCGCTCGACGTCGCCCGCATCCGCCAGTCGATCGAGACGTGGCGGCGGCTCCTGGAGACGATCGAGGAGCTGGAGAAGCGCCTCGCCCACCTCTCGCGCATCTGCGAGCGCTACGAGGCCTGGGCGCGGGCGAGCCTCACCGCCGCGCTGGACGAGATGCGCGCCGCCGGCGCGGACCTGCGCCGCCGCATCCTCGACCACGCCGAGGCCCGGCGGCTCCTCGCCGAGACGTCGGAGCGCCTGCGCATCGCCCGCGAGAGCGTGGCGACGAGCCAGGGCTTCGTGCGCGAGATCGATTCCGAGATCGCCGCCCGCAAGGCGCTGATCGTCGGCAGCGCGGCGGAGGCGCGGCTCGCCGCCTCGCATGCCGGCCTCGCCGTGGTTGCCCGCGACCGGCGCGACCTGACGAACCGCCTCGCGGCCATCGTCGGCCTCGTGCAGGAGGCCGGCCGCCTCAGCGCGATCGGCGGCCCCTTGCGCCGGATCGATCTTCAGGCGGCGCGCATCGTCGAGGCCTGCGCCCGCTCGGGGCTGCGCCGCGAGGCGCCGCCGGAGGACATTTTACGGGTCGATGGGCCGCTCAAAGCTCTGCTGGACGGCCTCGCGAACATGCCCGACGTGGCCGGCGCCCTGGAGGAGGAGGCGGAAGACCTCGCCCTCAAGGCCCGCGAGCGCGAGAACGAGGTCCGCGGCCTCGACGCGCAGGTGAATGCCGGGCGCTCCTCCGCCGCGCGCCTGTCCTCCGACACGGAGGCGTTTCGCGAGGAACTGGGGCGGCTCGGCATCGAGGCGGCGCCGATCTGCGAGCTCGCCGAGATCGTCGATCCGAAATGGGGCCCGGCGCTCGAAGGGCTGCTGGGCCGCGCCCGCGAGGCCCTGGTGGTCGAGCCCGACCGGCTCGACCGCGCCTTCGCGCTCCTCGAAGCGCGAAAGAATCAGTTCTTCCGCTGCCTCTTGGTGAAGACCACCGACACGGCGCGGCGCGCGGCCCGGCGCTTCGACGACGGGCCGATGGGCCTGATCGAGACCGACAGCGACCACGCGGAAGCCTTCCTCGCCGCGAGGCTCGGCGGCTACGACCTCGCGCCCGACGACGCGGCGCTGCGCAGCATGAGCCGGGCGGTGGCGCCGAGCGGGCGCTCGACCGCGGGCATGGCCTATTCGGTGGTGCGGCCCGTGCCGCTGATGATGACCCGCGGCCAGCGCGGCCCGACCGCCGAGACCCGCCGCCGCCTCGACGAGGCGCGCGAGGAGGCGCGGGTCCTGCGGGCCGAGGCCACCGTCATGCGCGAGGCCGCCCGCATCGCGAGCCTGCTGCGGGGCCGGCTCGCCGAGGCGCCGGTCGATCTCGAGGCCCTGCGCGCCGAGGCCGACGCCATCGAGGGCCGCCGCCGGAGCCTGGCCACCGAGCAGGAGACGGTCGCCCGCGCCGATGCCGGCGTGATCGAGGCGGAGCTGAAGGAGCTTCAGAAGGAGCGCTCCGCCTACCTCACCGAACTAGTGCAGGTGCTGGAACCGAAGCGCGACGCCCTGCTCGCCGAGGAGGCGGGGCTGAAGGCCCGCGTGGGGCAGGGACGGGAGGCGACGCGGGCCGCGCTTCTGGCCTACCGCAGCGCGCTCCGGCGCTGGACCACCGGCGACACGGTGCGCATCCGCCTCACCGGCACCGTGCCCGCCGACGTGCCGGGCACGGTCGCCGGCATCGCGCAGGCCCGGGCCGACCGGGCGGCGCTGGAGACCAAGGCGCTGGCCGCGCTCGCTTCGCAGGCCCGCGCCTCCGCCCGCGAGGCCGCCGACAGCGTGCGCAACCAGGGCCGCGCCGCCGAGCGCGACCTCGCCGAGTACTGCGCCGCGTGGCGCGTCGAGAACCCGCTGGGCTCGGGCGAGCAGCCGGCCTCCTTCGGCTACGCCTGGGCGGTGCGCGAGCGCGACGAGGTGGCCGGGCACGAACTGCGCCGCTACCGCGACCAGTCGCTGCGCGCCGAGGCCGAGATGCGCCGCCTGATGACCGAGGACCTGCTGACCCGGCTCGCCGACAAGTTCGAGCGGATGCGCGCCCGGCTCGACGCCCTCAACGAGCGCCTCGCCTCGCAGACCTTCACGGGACAGACCTACGCCTTCGAGGCGGAGGTGGACCGGCGCTACGCCGCCGTCCACGCGCTGGCCACCGAGGTCGCCCGCTCCCCCGACGCGGCGCAGGCGGTGCTGCCGAGCCCGGAGGACGGCGCCGACAAGAGCCCGCTCGCGGCCGCGCTCGCCGAGATCACCGCGCTGATCGAGGGCGAGGAGAGCGCGGCGCGGCTCGCCGACTACCGCAACTACTTCGTCTACGAGATCGGCATGCGCGACCGGGCGGGCAACCGCACCACCCTGTCGAGCCGGGCCCTGCGCGGTTCGGGCGGCGAGGCGCAGGCGCCGTTCTACGTGGCGATCGCCGCCTCCATGGCCTCGGCCTACTATCCCGGCGACCGCCCCGGCGACGAGACGCCGGGCCTCGGCCTCTGCCTGCTGGACGAAGCCTTCTCCAAGCTCGACGTGCGCAACAGCCAGTCGCTGGTCGACCTCTTCCGCGCCTGGGGCCTGCAGCTCCTGATCGCCGCGCCGGAGGACAAGCGCACGACCCTGACCGAGGTGATGGACACCGTCGTCACCGTCTACAAGAGCCCCGATCTCGCCTCGGTCCGAATCGAGGCGGAGCACCCGCTCGAGACCGCCAAGCGGGCGCTCGCCGAGATCAACCCGGAGCGGCGCGGGATCGAGGCGTTTCGCCTCACGGATGCGGCCGAATAGCAGTGGTCCGGCCGGGCATTAGCTTGGCCGCAGAAGAGCGGCCCGTTCACCGAACTTTATCCTCTCCGGGCATTGACGGCGCCGACCCTCACGCGTAGAAGCGCGCCACTCCGGTGGATCGAGAGTCGCTTTCGGGTCGAAGCCAGGGGCTTCGGCGACCGTCGTCAGACCGATACCGGCATCACACCCTGACGTACTCGTCAGATCAGCGGGTAAGAACGCGTCGTCTCCGGCGTGATCCTCTGCCTCACCATCGCCAAAGGCCCTGATCGGCCTCTGGCGCTATTCGTTTTGCCGCAGGTTCGCCTGCGGACCGACCGCTCCGCAAGGGGCTTCGACAGGTTTCAGACGGTGGCCGCCCCGCGCGGCCGGATGAAGAGGGCACAGGATGCCGACGATCAACCAGCTGATCGCCCAGCCGCGCAAGGCGCAGAAGGCGCGCAACAAGGTGCCGGCGCTCAACGCCTGCCCGCAGAAGCGCGGTGTCTGCACGCGCGTCTACACCACGACCCCGAAGAAGCCGAACTCGGCTCTGCGTAAGGTCGCCAAGGTGCGCCTGACCAACGGCTTCGAGGTGATCGGCTACATCCCCGGCGAGGGCCACAACCTTCAGGAGCACTCCGTGGTCATGATCCGCGGCGGCCGCGTGAAGGACCTTCCGGGCGTGCGCTACCACATCCTGCGCGGCGTGCTCGACACGCAGGGCGTCAAGAACCGCAAGCAGCGCCGCTCGAAGTACGGCGCCAAGCGTCCGAAGTAAGACCCGCGTCCGAAGTCATTTTCTTCGGACGGCCATTTCCACGGCCTCACAAGGATGTCGCCGGCTCTTCGCTCAAGGCGGCCTGCGTGAGGTGCTTAAAGCCAATTTTTCGAGAGTCTGAACCATGTCCCGTCGTCACTCTGCCGAGAAGCGCGAGATCATCCCGGACGCCAAGTACGGCGACATCGTCCTCACCAAGTTCATGAACTCCATCATGTACGAGGGGAAGAAGTCGACCGCCGAGCGGATCGTCTACGGCGCCTTCGACCTCGTCGAGAGCCGCGCCCGCGCCAACCCGATCGAGGTGTTCCGCGCCGCGCTCGACAACGTCGCCCCGGCGATCGAGGTCCGCTCCCGCCGCGTCGGCGGCGCGACCTACCAGGTCCCCGTCGAGGTCCGCACCGAGCGCCGCCAGGCTCTCGCGATCCGCTGGCTGATCCAGGCCGCCCGCGGCCGCAACGACCGCACCATGGTCGAGCGCCTCTCCGCCGAGCTGCTCGATGCCGCCAACAACCGCGGCAACGCCGTCAAGAAGCGCGAAGACACCCACCGGATGGCCGAGGCCAACCGCGCCTTCTCGCACTACCGCTGGTAATTCGTCCGTAGAGCGCGGCCACCGGGCCGCGCTCCGAGCCCGCTTTCTCCCGGAGAGACCCCGATGCCCCGCACGCACGCGATCGAGGACTACCGCAACTTCGGCATCATGGCCCACATCGATGCCGGCAAGACCACGACGACCGAGCGGATCCTCTACTACACCGGCAAGTCCCATAAGATCGGCGAGGTCCATGAGGGCGCCGCCACGATGGACTGGATGGAGCAGGAGCAGGAGCGTGGCATCACGATCACCTCGGCTGCGACCACCTGCTTCTGGCGCGACAAGCGCCTGAACATCATCGACACCCCCGGCCACGTCGACTTCACCATCGAGGTGGAGCGCTCGCTCCGCGTGCTCGACGGCGCCGTCTGCGTGCTCGACGGCAACCAGGGCGTCGAGCCCCAGACCGAGACCGTGTGGCGTCAGGCCGACAAGTACGACGTGCCGCGCGTCGTGTTCGTCAACAAGATGGACAAGATCGGCGCCGACTTCTTCAAGTGCGTCGCCGACATCATCGGCCGCGTCGCCGGCAAGCCGGTCTGCCTGCAGCTGCCGATCGGCGCCGAGTCGAACTTCAAGGGCGTGATCGACCTCATCAAGATGAAGGCGATCGTCTGGTCGGGCGAGGCGCTGGGCGCCAACTTCTCCGAGGAGGAGATCCCGGCCGAGCTCAAGGATCAGGCCGTCGAGTACCGCACCAAGCTGGTCGAGGCCTGCGTCGAGCTCGATGACGACGCCATGACCGCCTATCTCGACGGCGTGGAGCCGGACGAGGACGGCCTGCGCCGCCTCGTGCGCCGCGCCGTGCAGCTGCGCGCCTTCCACCCGGTGCTGTGCGGCTCGGCCTTCAAGAACAAGGGCGTGCAGCCCCTCCTCGACGCGGTCGTGGACTACCTGCCGTCCCCGATCGATCGCGGCGCGGTCGACGGCCTCGACTTCAAGACCGAGGAGCCGGTCAAGCGCGAGCCGTCGGACGAAGATCCCTTCTCCATGCTCGCCTTCAAGATCATGGACGACCCCCACGTCGGCACGATCACCTTCTGCCGCGTCTATTCGGGCAAGGTCGAGTCGGGCACCAGCGTGCTGAACTCCTCGCGCGACAAGAAGGAGCGCGTCGGCCGCATGCTGCTGATGCACGCCAACAACCGCGAGGACATCAAGGAGGCCTATGCCGGCGACATCGTCGCCCTGGCCGGCCTCAAGGATACCCGCACCGGCGACACCCTGTGCGACCAGAACAAGGCCGTCATCCTCGAGAAGATGGAGTTCCCCGAGCCCGTCATCGAGATCGCCGTCGAGCCGAAGTCGAAGGCCGACCAGGAGAAGCTCGGCATCGCGCTCTCGAAGCTCGCCGCCGAGGACCCGTCCTTCCGCGTCTCCACGGACCAGGAGTCGGGCCAGACTATCCTCAAGGGGATGGGCGAGCTCCACCTCGACATCAAGGTCGACATCCTGCGCCGCACCTACAAGGTCGATGCCAATATCGGCCAGCCGCAGGTCGCCTACCGTGAGAAGCTGACCCGCCGTCAGGAGATCGACTACACCCACAAGAAGCAGACCGGCGGTACCGGTCAGTTCGCCCGGGTGAAGTTCGTGGTCGAGCCGAACGAGCCGGGCGCCGGCTTCTCGTTCGAGTCGAAGATCGTCGGCGGCGCGGTGCCGAAGGAGTACATCCCCGGCGTCGAGAAGGGCCTCAACTCGGTCCTCGGTGCGGGCGTGCTCGCCGGCTTCCCCGTGGTCGACGTGAAGGTGGAGCTGATCGACGGCGCCTACCACGACGTCGACTCCTCGGCGCTCGCCTTCGAGATCGCTTCCCGCGCCGCCTTTCGCGAGGCGCTGCAGAAGGGCGGCTCGGTCCTGCTCGAGCCGGTGATGAAGGTCGAGGTCGTGAGCCCGGAAGAGTATACCGGCTCGGTGATCGGCGATCTCAACTCCCGCCGCGGCCAGATCCAGGGCCAGGACATGCGGGGCAACGCCAACGTCATCAACGCGATGGTGCCGCTGGCCAACATGTTCGGCTACGTGAACCAGCTGCGCTCCTTCAGCCAGGGCCGCGCCAACTTCACGATGCAGTTCGACCATTACGAGGAAGTGCCGCGCGGCGAGGCCGACAAGGTCATCGCCAAGTACGCGTAAAGCTTCTTCGACCCACGACACTGACGATTAGGAGGCCCAGATGGGCAAGGAAAAGTT
>NZ_BPRD01000049.1 GCF_022179745.1 Methylorubrum podarium | reverse complement strand
TCGCCGCCGCGGCGAGCCTCATCGGCGGCCGTCGCCGCTGACGCGCGACCACGGGACGGGGCGGTCGAGCGCTCCGCGGCGCGCCCGCCGGCCGCTTCGACACCCCGTCCCGACGCACGCCCCCGGCGCGCCGGCATCCACATCGGCGGAGGGCGTCCCGGTCCGATCCTCGTGGATGCCGTGAGAGGAGCCGACGTGGCGAACCTGGACAGAACCCTCGATACCTTCTCGGCGCTTCTCGCCTCCGAGCAACCGGCCCAGGTCGGCGAGGCCGACGAGGCGATCTGGGCCTATCTGGCCACCTATGACGGGCTCGATGCGCAGGTGCGGGCCCTCGACCGGCTCGGAGAGGGGGTGGCCGGGCTCGATGCGTCGTCCCCCTTCATGCCGATCCTGCTCGACGCCCTCGACCGCCACCGGGCGCGGCTCGCCGAACCCTCGGCCTGACCGAGGCCCTTCGGGACGGTCTCCGGCGCCGTTCGACGGTCGATTCTGAGCAGGCCCCAATTCCAATCGAGGCCCAGATCGCGTGCGCACCGCCGCGATGAGCGTCGGCGACGCCAAGCAAGCGGAGCGGTTCGACGCCCTCGAGAACTGATCTTGGCTGTTTCGCCTACGCGGCGCGAAGCTTTTCCAACGGTTTATACGGCTACGCTTGCAACACCGGTGTGCCCGAAAGTCACAGGTTTCGGAACTCTTTCGGTGTCACCGCGTAGTTTGTTCCACGAACAGTCGTGATTTGTCGGAAACCGAGGCATCGGTTGCCGTCATATTATCGCCTCTTGTTCGGGTAGAGTGCGGGCATCTCACAGATCGACGGTACGGACAGCGCAGGCGACGGCGCACCGTACGTTCACCCTCGTCGCTGAGCTGGATGACGCATGCCCAAGTTCGCCCTCACCGCCGCTCTGGCCGCCGCGCTCGTCTCGCCGGCGATGGCGGGTGATTTCGACGGGACATGGTCCGTCCAACTCGTGACCGAGAGCGGTCTGTGCGACGCCCAGTACAGCTACACCCTCGCCGTGCGCGACGGGCAGGTTCGTCCGATCGCGAATGCGTCCTCCGGCAGCGCCACCGTGACAGGCCGCGTCGATGCGGGGGGCGGCGTCGGCCTGAACGTCGCGACGGCGGCGGCGAACGGCACCGCCTCGGGCCGGCTTCAGACCCGCTCGGGGACCGGGACGTGGCGCGTCTCCGGCGGCCTCTGCACCGGCCGCTGGATGGCCAAGCGCCACACGGTCCGCACCGCGCTCGCCGAGTAAACCGGCCACCAATCGGTCATTCGTCAGGACGGCTCGTGGTTCGTGAGACGGCGAACGAAGCTGCCCAGCAACGCGCCGAGCAGCAAGGCGAGATACGTTGTCCCGATGCCGACAACGAGAATTCGAGAAAGCTCCGGGTCGTCCCGTAGATACAGGGCGGGCACGATCACGATCGGAACGAAACCGAGGACGGATTTGGCCGTCGGTTTCAGGAGTGACCATCCTTTCAGGTAGCCCAGCACGGCACCGATCGGAAAAGAGAGCAGCGGTGCAATGATCATGGGTGCACCCGGTCGTCGATGATCCGCGCCGACGAGGCCGGCGCGAACGCCCCAGAGGGACCGCTTATACCGCCATTGGTTGTATGCGTCTGCCTCTTTCGAGCGCGATGACCTTGGCGAGCGGACCCAGACGGGTCCGCTCGAATCAGACACGGTCCCCGCCGTCACACGCCGGCTTCGAGCCAGGTCCTCGCCTCGCCGATGCGCGCGCGCTCGAACACCTTGATCTGGACCGGCGAGACGAAGCCGAAGGTCTCGGCCACCGCCCGCAGCCAGGTCGCATCGGTGACGAGGGCCACGTGGCTCACGCCCTTCATCATCGAGAGACCGAAGCGGGGATCCTTGAAGAAGGCCGCCGGCTCCATGCCCTCGAAGCTGCGGATATCCTCCAGCAGCTTGAGCCGGCCGCCCTTCTCGAGGTCCGCCTTCATCGCGGTCATCACCGCGTTCATCTCCTCGTCCGTGATCTTTCCGTCGACAACGATCTCGGCGATCGCGGAATCGGGCTTCTTCTCGTAGGTCAGCAAGGCGCGGCGCTCCTCGAATGGGCCGAGGGCCAGAGACCGTCAGGTGACCTCGAGCCGGCGGCGAACGGACCCGATTATAGAAAGCTCTGCGGGTCCACGTCGATTGCGACCTTGAGATTACCCCGCGGCTTCGGTCCGCGGGCCAGCCAGTCCCGCAGATAGCTCTGCACGTCGATGCCGCGCTCGGTCTTGACCAGGAGCCGGAAGCGCCAGCGCCCGCGGACCAAAGCGAGCGGCGCCTCCGCCGGACCGAGCACGGTGACGCCCGCCGGCGGATCGGCGACCCGCGCCAGGGCCTGACCGTGCGCCTCCGCCTTCTCCCGCTCCTCGGCGGAGACGATCAGCGCCGCGAGCCGTCCGAACGGCGGCAAGCCCGCCGCCTCACGCGCCCAGATTTCCTCCTCGTAGAATCGGTCGGCATCGCCCGAGAGCAGGGCGGCGATGACCGGGTGCTCGGGCTGATAGGTCTGGACCAGGGCGCGCCCCGGCCGCTCGCCCCGCCCCGCGCGCCCCGTCACCTGCTGCAGCAACTGGAAGGTGCGCTCGGCCGCCCGCGGATCGCCGGAGGTGAGGCCGATATCGGCGTCGAGGACGCCGACCAGCGTCAGGTGCGGAAAGTTGTGGCCCTTGGCCACGAGCTGCGTGCCGATGACGATGTCGCACTCGCCCGCCGCCACCGTTTCCAGCTCCTGCCGCAGCCGCTCGGCCCCGCCGGGAAAGTCGCTCGACAGCACGACGACGCGCTGCTCCGGAAAAAGCTCGATCACCTCCTCGGCGATCCGCTCGACGCCCGGCCCGCAGGGGGTGAGGTGGTCGAAGGCGCCGCACTCGGTGCAGGCCTCGGGCTTGCGCTCGGCGTAGCCGCATTGGTGGCAGACCAGCGCCCGGCGGAAGCGGTGCTCGACCAGCCACGTGGAGCAGTTGCGGCACTGGTAGCGGTGACCGCAGGCGCGGCACAGGGTGAGCGGCGCGTAGCCCCGCCGGTTGAGGAACAGCAGCGCCTGATCGCCCGCGGCCAGCGTCGCCTTCACCGCATTCAGCATCGGCGGCGACAGGAAGCGCCCGCGCTCCGGCTTGTCGAGGCGCATGTCGATGGCCGCGATGTCGGGCAGCGGCCGCCCGCCGAACCGGCCGGGGAGCACCACGTGGCGGTATCGCCCGGTCGAGGCGTTGACCCGCGACTCGATCGAGGGCGTGGCCGAGGCGAGCACGACGGGACAGCCCTCGATCTTGCCGCGCACCACCGCCATGTCGCGGGCGTGATAGTGGACGCCGTCCTCCTGCTTGTAGGCGGTCTCGTGCTCCTCGTCGACGACGATCAGGCCGAGCTTCCGGAACGGCAGGAACAGGGCGGAACGGGCGCCGACCACCACCGAGACCTCGCCCGCGGCGACACCCGCCCGCAGCCGCTCGCGGCGCTTGCCACCGATGCCGGAATGCCAGGTGGCCGGCCTGACGCCGAAGCGCCCGGCGAAGCGGTCGAGGAACTGCGCGGTGAGCGCGATCTCCGGCATCAGCACCAGGGCCTGCCGCCCTTGCCGCACGCATTCGGCCACCGCCTCGAAATAGACCTCGGTCTTGCCCGAGCCGGTGACGCCTTCGAGGAGGATGGTTTCACCCGTCACCGTATCGGTCGGGGAGGGAGCCTGCGCGATGAGGGCGTGCGCCGCCTCCGCCTGCGCGTCCGACAGCGGCACCCGCGGATGGTCCGGGTCCGGCGGCAGCGCTACCGGCTCGGGCATCAGCGCCACCGTCTCCAGCGCGCCGTCGTCGATCAGCCCATCGACCACGCTGAGCGAGACGCCGGCCTCCTTGGCAAGCGCGCTCTTGCCGCGCACCGCGCCGTCGGCGGCCACCGCCATCACCTTGCCCCTGGCCGCGGTCTGCCGGGCCGGCGGCTTGCCGGAGGGGCGCACGCCGATGCGCGGCGCCTCGTTGCGGGCGGTCTCGTCGGGCAGGCGCAGCGCCATCGCGAGCGCCGAGCCCTTCGGCGCCAGGGTGTAGCGGGCGAGCCAATCGACCAGCTTGCGCAGGGAATCCGAGAGGGGCGGCGCCTCGACCCGCCCCGTCACCGGCCGCAGGTTCCCTCCCGACGCCCGCTCGTCGAGTCCCCAGACCACGCCGATCGTCTCGCGCGGCCCGAGCGGCACCTGCACGATGTCGCCCTCGGCGAGAGCGAGCCCGGCCGGCACCGCGTAGCTGTAGGCGGTGTCGAGCGCGAGCGGGATCAGGATGTCGGCGACGACGGGCATGGAATCAGAGGGGCTCCCTGATTTGTTCTATATATGTTCCAGGCCACGAAGGCGAATGCTCCGAGGCCCGATGCCCCGGCTTATCGGACGCCCGAGAGCCCGCGCGCAACCGGGACGGCGGACAGGCTCACCGCGGCCATCGCCCAGAAGCCCGCCGTGCCGAACCGGCCGTAGAGTGCGCCCGAGAGCAGCGTCATCAGCGCGGAGGCGAGGCCGAGCCCGAACGTGCCGTAGAGCGTGAGCGCCGTCGCCCGCCGATGGTCCGGCACGATCTGCGCGATCAACCGCAGGCAGGCGAGGTGCAGGAGCGCGAAGGTCAGCCCGTGCAGCGCCTGGATCGCGACGAGGGCGGGCATCCAGGAGGTCTGCGCCTGCACCGCCCAGCGCAACGCTCCCGCGAGCGCGGCCAGGATCAGCGACCGGGCGGGGCCGATCCGGGCCATGAGCCGCGGTCCGAGCCAGAGGAACACCATCACCTCCGCCGCGACCGCTTCCGCCCAGAGCAGGCCCGCCGCCCGCGGCCCGATCTCCGCCGTCTGCCAGACGATGACCGCGAAGGCGTCGTGCATGGCATGCGCCCCGATCACCAGGGCGGCGGTGAGGACGACACGGCGGAAACGCGCATCCGCGGCGAGCGCCGCGAACCCGCCGCCCGCCGCCTCGGTCGGCGTCGCGGCAGCGGGCGCCGACGGGAGGCGCAGCGCCAGCATTGTCCCGGCCGCGAACAGGATTCCGCAGGCGAGAGGCCCGACACCGTGGCCGAACAGCCCGATCAGATGGCCGGTGAGGATCGTGGTCGCGATGAAGGCGGCCGAACCGGCGGCTCGGATGCGGCCGTAGACGGCGCCGTCGCGGCTGCCGGCGAGCACCGTCGCATCGGCCAGGGGCGCGAGCGGCGCGGTCGCCGCCGCCTGCGCGAGGGCGACGGCGAGCAGCACGGCAAACCCGTGGCCGCCGAGGAACGCCAGGGTCAGGGCCGCCGAGAGGGCGAGCCCTCCGGCCAGGAAGGCCCGCACGGCGCCGTGCCGGTCGGCGAGCCCGCCCGCCAGCGGCCCGGCGGCGAGCCGCACCAGCATCGCGGCCGAGAGCAGCGTCCCGATCTCCCCCGGTCCGAGCCCCCGCCCTTCGAGGAAGGCCGGCAGGAAGGGCGAGAGCGCGCCGTAACCGCCGTAGAGGGCAGCGTAGAGCAGGAGCAGCCGGCCCGAACCGATCGACGCGCCGTGCCGTGCCCCTGCCGTCAACAGCCCCGCGCCTCGCTGCGAATCCCCGGTGCGAGGATGCCAGGGAACACGGCCGAATCGAAGCGCGACCGCGACGGGCTCTTCCCTTCGTCGCGGGACCGGCCTCGTCTACCTCCGCGCCGCGGCGTCTTGGGCGCGCTCCGCCTGCGTGAGGCCGCCATAGCCCCAAGCATCGGCCGGCACCTCCCGTACGACGACGTAGGTCGCCAGCGGCAGCGGCCCCGGCAGCGTCCGCACCAGCAGGTCGTGGGCGGCGGCCACGAACCGCGCCTTCTCCTCCGCGGTGTTGGTGCCCTGCGTCACCCGCGCCTCGACATGCGCCGCCCATGTCACCGCCGCGCCGCCGACGGACCAGCCGCCGGCCGGCGCCGGTTCGACCAGGACGGCGGTGAGATCCGCCCGCTTGCCCAGCACCTCCGCCATCAGGGCGGTGATCTCTCGTTGGAGTTCGGCGACGAGGTCGAGCCCGGTCTCCGGGCCGGCGACCTTGAGGCTGACGAAGGGCATGGCGGCTCTTGAATCCCTGTGACGGCGGCCGATCCGCCGTTGACGCCGACGAATGAACCACGCAGCATCGTTCAGGAAAATCGCGTAGTTCTGCACCGATGCTTCGGAAAAACTGAACGATGGCCGCGCTCCCCGTGAACCTCGACATGGATGTGCTGCGCACCTTCGTCACCGGGATCGATCTCGGCAGTTTCGCCAAGGCCGCCACCCGCCTCGGGCGCTCGCCCTCGGCGATCAGCCTGCAGCTGCGCAAGCTCGAGGATCAGGTCGGCCAGCCCCTGCTGCGCCGGAACGGTCGCGGGCTGGCGCTGACAGAGCCGGGCGAGATGCTTCTGGGCTATGCCCGCCGCCTGCTCGATCTCAACGACGCGGCTTTGGGCGCCGTCGCCGCCCCCGCCCTGGCCGGCCGGGTCCGCCTCGGCCTGCCGCAGGATTTCGCCGAGACCGAACTGCCGACGGTGCTCGCCCGCTTCGCCCGACTGCACCCGGGGGTGCGGGTCGAGGCGCATGTGGAGCGCGACGCGGTCCTGCGGGCCGAGGTGGAGGCCGGCCGCCTCGACCTCGCACTGGTCTGGGACGCGACCGGCGCGGCGGGGGAGGGGAGCCTGATCGCGCGACTGCCCCTGGTCTGGGTCGGGCCGCGGACGGAGGCTGGCCTCGCCGCCGACCGCCCCTTGCCGCTCGCGCTGTTCGGACCGCCCTGCCTCTTCCGCCACGCCGCCACCGGGGCGCTCGACGCGGCCGGCATCCCCTGGCGCGTCGCCTTCAGCAGCCCCGGCCTCGCGGGCCTGTGGGCCGCGGTCGCCGCCGGTCTCGGCATCACCCTGCGCACCCCGCACGGGCTGCCGCCGACGCTGCGCCGCCTCGATCCGGACGAATCCGGTCTGCCGTCGCTGCCGGGCCTCGCCCTTCGCCTGGTCCGCGGCACGGCCGGCGCCGATCCGGCGGTCGAACGCTTCGCCGCGCTGCTCCGCGAAACCTTCGCCGACGCGGCGGCCGCTCAGTCGTGACCGAGGGCGTCCTCCTCCTGCACGGCATCGCCCGCCGGGCCGCCTCCCTGCGTCCGGTGGAGCGTGAACTCGCGGCCGAGGGCTACGCCACGCTCAACCTCGATTATCCCGCCCGCCGGCTGGCGCTCGCCGACATCGCCGAGACGATCGCGCCGCAAGTCGCGGCCTTCGCTGCCGGCGTGAGCCGCCTCCACATCGTCACCCATTCCATGGGCGGCTTCGTCGCCCGCGTGATCCTGGTCCGGCACCGGCCGGCGAATCTCGGGCGGGTGGTGATGCTGGGCCCGCCCAACGGCGGCAGCGAGGTCGCCGACGCGCTGCACCGCCTCGCGCCCTACCGCCGCTTCTTCGGTCCGGCCGGTGCCGAGCTCGTCACGCTGCGCGGTTGGGCCGGTGCGCGGGCAAGACCAGCGAGACCAAGCGGGGGCGTTGTTGCGTCGGGCGCCTCGCACTACGTCGAAGACCACGAAACCGTGGTAAGGTCGGCTATGACCCGGTCCATCGCAGACATCTCCTGGGACGAACTAGACGAAATCGCCCGCAAGGCCGGAGCGTCCGCCGCCGGGGAAACCGTGAAGGCGGGCGTGAGCACTTTCGGCATCGTTGATGGCCGAGCGGTTCAGGTCGCACCGGACGGTGAGATTCGCGACCTTGGCCCGATTGCCGAATTCGGTGATGGCTTCGCCGTCCCCGAGAAGCCGACGATGCCCGAAAACGACAAGCGTCCCGCGCGTCGGAAATCTGTTCGAAACCCGATGTCGCGATCCGTCACGTAACGCCGCGATCCATCGTGAGACGGCCCTTCTTCATCATGATCGCGGGGCCGAACGGCTCCGGCAAGACGACCCTGACGGACGCGCTTCGCCGAAGCCTCGATCTCGGCACCTACATCAACACGGACGAGATCGCCTTGTTTCTTGGCGGCGG
The DNA here is from genome assembly GCF_022179745.1 of Methylorubrum podarium. GTDB lineage: Bacteria > Pseudomonadota > Alphaproteobacteria > Rhizobiales > Beijerinckiaceae > Methylobacterium > Methylobacterium podarium. The sequence goes on along the minus strand of NZ_BPRD01000049.1, from coordinate 6,320 downwards.
TTCTCTTGGCGGCGGTAGCGCGGAAGAGCGCGCGCGACGCGCCCAGAACCAAGCTTTGCAGGCTGTCGAAACCGCTCTGTCTGCGGGACGGGACTTCTCGTTCGAAACCGTCATGTCCCACCCGAGTAAGATCTACCTGCTCGGTCGCGCTTGGGTGAGCGGCTTCTTCGTGAAACTCCGCTTCGTCAGTACGTCCAATCCGATGATCAATTTGACCCGCGTTGTCGCCCGGGTGCAGCGCGGCGGCCACGATGTTCCGCCGGACAAAATCAAGTCTCGTATGAGCGATCCACGAGCTATCTCTACAGGGCCGCGCAACATGCCGACGAAGGAGCCATCTTCGACAATTCGTTACCTTACGACATTCCAGGCTTATCCCAGAAGCCTTTGATGTTGGTCGGCACCTTTACGAATTCGGATAAAAGTTTCGCCTGGTCCCCGCGAGTCACACCATGCCCGGATTGGGTCGATCACTACCTTTTGTCGCCGATGAATAACAGTCTCGGTGGCTGCTCCAGATACAATACCCTCCCGAGAGGTGGTCACCGATTTGTCCGCAAGGACAATATGAAAAGCAGTAGCCTAGAATATCGCAGATCCGATCGCCGCTGTCCGCTTACAGTTTGACGCCGAGCCACCGGTTCACGCGCGTCACGAGCCAGACGGTGGCGATGGCCACGCACACACCCCAGCCGACCTCCACGACCCGCGAACCGGCCATGCGCTCCACCGGTCCGACATGGGGCACGAGCAGGATGATCGTTGCGGTGATCCCGGCGAGCCGGCAGGCGCTCGCCACGTTGACGAGCCAGCAGACGAGGATCGCCAGCACCACCCCGAGCGCGTAGGTCGGAACGGACGGCCCCAGGGTGAGGTAGGCGGCAAGCCCGATCAGGCCGCCGATCGCCGCGCCGGTGAACTGGTCCCGGGCGGTGGTGCGCGTCGCGCCGAACTCGGTCTGCGCCACCGCGACCGCGGTGATCGCCGCCCAGAACCCCTCCTGCAGGCCGAGCAGCTGGGTCGGCAGATAGGCGACGACGGCCGCGACCGAGGACATCACCCCGTGCGCGAGGCCGCCGGACAAGCGGCGGCGCAGCGGCAGACGCTTGTGCAGCCGCGCGGCCTGATCCCGCAGCCAGCGGATGCGGCTGGTGTCGCGGTCGGCCCGGCGTGTCGTCTCCGCGGCGGTCTCCTGCCTCGGATCATCCGCGCCCGTCCGCTCCTGTCCCGTCGGCTCCTGTCCCGTCGGCTCTTCTTGGCGCAAAGCCTTGTCGGCCGGCATCCGTTCTCCCCTTCATTCGCCACGACGCGCGGGCGGCCGCCGTCCGGCCCCCCACCCGGAAACCCCTGCCCTGCCTCAAACGCGGGGCGAGGCGCATGGGACCGGTCGAATTTCCGCCGAACCCCGCCCGCGCGGCGGGGTTGTCCGGGCATTCTCCGACATCCCACGGCACCGGAGCCCGGCCCATGGAATCCTTTCCCAAGCCCCCTTTCCCCGATCAGCCGCAGCCGATGCCCGGCTCGACCCGCGCCATGGACCCGACGCCGGACCACGGCGAGACGAGCTACAAGGGCTCCGGCCGCCTGGAGGGCAAGAAGGCGATCATCACCGGCGGCGATTCCGGGATCGGCCGCGCCGTGGCGCTCGCCTTCGCCCGCGAGGGTGCCGACGTGCTGATCTCCTATCTCGACGAGGAGGAGGACGCCGCCGAGACGCGCCGCCTGATCGAGGAGGCCGGCCGCAGGGCCGTGCTGGTGCCGGGCAATATCGGCGACGCCGCCCATTGCCGGCGGATCGTCGAGCGGGCGGTGGAGGCGTTCGGGCGGGTGGATGTCCTCGTCAACAACGCCGCGCATCAGGCGACCTTCAGCGGCCCGGAGGAAATCTCGGACGAGGAGTGGGAGAAGACCTTCCAGGTGAACATCCACGCGATGTTCTACCTGACCAAGGCCGTGCTGCCGCACATGCGCGAGGGCGCGACCATCATCAACACCACCTCGGTCAACGCCGACACGCCGAGCCCGCAACTGCTCGCCTACGCCACCACCAAGGGCGCGATCCAGAACTACACCGGCGGCCTCGCACAGATGCTCGCCGAGCGGGGCATCCGCGTGAATTGCGTCGCGCCGGGGCCGATCTGGACGCCGCTGATCCCCTCGACCATGCCGGCCGAGAAGGTGACGCAGTTCGGCTCGCAGGTGCCGATGAAGCGGCCGGGCCAGCCCAAGGAACTCGCACCGGTCTACGTGATGCTGGCTTCCGACGAGTCGAGCTACGTCTCCGGCGCCACGGTGGCGGTGACCGGCGGCAAGCCGATCCTCTGAACCCGCTCACCCCTGATCGACCGCCGCGTCCGGCCGTGTGGCCGGGCGCCCCTGCCGGGAGCCTGCCGTGAAGAACCTGCGCGGAGCCGTCGTCGTCATCGCCGGCGCGTCGAGCGGCATCGGCCGCGCCGCCGCCCTCGCCTTCGCGCGGGAAGGCGCCCACGTCGTCGCCGCGGCGCGGCGCCGGGAGCCGCTCGACCGGCTCGCGGAGGAATGCAGCCGGATCGGCCCGGCCGCGCTCGCGGTGCCGACCGACGTCACCGATCCGGAGGCGGTCGAGGCCCTGGCCCGCGCGGCGGAGGACCGGTTCGGCCGGATCGATGCCTGGATCAACAATGCCGGCACCGGTGTGTTCGGGCCGTTCCAGGACGCGCCGCTCGACCTGCATCGCCGCACCGTCGAGGTGAACCTGTTCGGCGCCATGCACGGCGCCTACGCCGCCCTCCCCCGCTTCCTCGAACGGCGGCGGGGCATCCTCGTCAACATGGTGTCCCTCGGCGGCTGGGCGCCGGTCCCGTTCGCCGCCGCCTACACCGCGAGCAAGTTCGGCCTGCGCGGTTTCTCCGCCAGCCTGCGCCAGGAGTTGCGGCGCCATCCCCAGATCCATGTCTGCGCGGTGTTTCCGGCGATGGTCGACACGCCGGGCTTCGTTCACGGCGCCAACGTCTCCGGCCGCACCCTCGATCCCGGCCCGATGCTCTACGCCCCCGAGGAGGTGGCCGAGACCCTCGTCCACGTCGTGCGCCATCCCCGCGACGAGATCGCCGTGGGCTGGCCGGCGCGCGCCGCCCAGGCCGCCTATGCCCTGGCGCCGGGTCCGACCGAGCACCTGATAGGGATCGCCCTCAACCGGGCCCTCGACCGGGCCCGGTCCGCCCCGGTGACGCACGGGGCTCTGCGCGCACCTGTCCCAGACGGCACGGCGTCGGACGGCGGCTGGCGCGCGCGCAAGGGCCTGCCCTCGGCCTCGACCTTGAGCGCGATCGGCGTCGCCGTCCTCGCTGCCGGCGCGGCCGTCGCCCTCGGCAGCCGGCTCGGCAACCGCTCCGAACGGTCGAAACGGTGAACGCGGAGGCGCACGAGAAAACCCCCGGTTAAGCCTAAGCCCCTATGACCGGGCCATCGAGCCTGGTGATGAAAGGAGCGCCGATGACCAGGGACCAACTCGCGACCGAACTGAAGCGCATGGCCTCCTCGCAGGTCAGCGACATCGAGCGCGCGGTCAAGGCGGGCCACAAGACCATCGCCCTGAACGAACTGGCCGACCTCGACCGTCAGCTCAAGGCGCTGGCCGCCGCCCTCAAGGCCAAGCCCGTCGTCCGGGCCTGAGCCCGGCTTTCAAGCGAGCATCGAATCGATCGGACGGCCACGGCCCCGCCCCCGGGCGGAGGCCGCGCCCTCCCCGATCGGATCCGCCGCTCAACCGGCCGTCCGCCGTCAGCGGTCGCGACCGAGCAGCACCAGCCAGCCGATGCCGAGCATCGCGACCGTCATCCCGATGATGACGAAGGCCGGCGTGCCGAGATCGATCAGCCGCGGCGCGAGCTGCGTGGCGAACGCCGCCACGACGAGGCCGACGGCGACCCGCGCCGCGCCGCGCTCGATGCCGCGCACGAGCTTGTCCATCCCCTTCAGCTCGATCTCGACGGTGACGCGCCCCTGCTTGAGGCGCACCAGCATCAGGTGGATCAGCGTCGGCAGTTCGGAGGCCGCGCCGTAGAGACCGCTGCCGAGCGACTCGGCCTTGCGCATCAGCCCGCGCAGGGAGAATTGCGAGCGCATGCTCGCCCGCACGGTGGGGCCGGCGGCCGCGAACAGGTCGAAGCCCGGATCGAGCTGGCGCATCACGCCGTCGGCGGTGACGAGCCCCTTGAACAGGATCGCGAGATCCGTCGGCATCGCGAGGTCGTTCTCGCGGGCCATGGTCATGAAGTCGGTCAGCACCAGCCCGAGATTGAGCGGGATCGAGGAATGGGCCTGGACGAAATTCTGGGCGGATTGCTCCAGCTTGCTCAGGTCCGGATTCGAGGTGCCGGTCCAGTCGAGCAGGGTCGCCATCAGCCCGTCGACATCCTGCTTGAGCATGGCGCCGATCAGGACGAGGAGCTGCTGGCGCCGTTTCTGCGACAGGCGCCCGACGATGCCGAAATCGATGAAGCCGATCCGGTTGTCGGGAAGGATCAGCAGGTTGCCGGGATGCGGGTCGGCATGGAACACGCCCTCGATCAGCGCCATCCGCAGGAAGGCGTCGCAGCCCTTCTGCGCCAGCGCCTTCTTGTCCGCCCCCATCGCCCGCAGCGCGGCGGCGTCGTTGGGCGAGATGCCGTGGATGAACTCCTGGACGAGCACCCGCTCGGAGCACCACTCCCAGAAGATCTTCGGGATGACGATGTCGTCGCGCCCGGCGAAGATCTCGGCGATCATCTCGCAGTTGCGGGCCTCGTTGAGCAGGTCGAGCTCGCCGTTGAGACCGTTGGCGAGGTGGCGCATCTGCTCCTGAGGCTGGTAGCGGGCCATCTCCGGCCATTCCGCCTCGACGATGCGGGCGCCGTGCGCCATCAGCCGCAGGTCCGCCTCGATGATCTTGCGCAGGCCCGGCCGCAGGACCTTGACCACGACCTCCTCGCCGGAATGCAGCCGCGCCCGGTAGACCTGGGCGATCGAGGCCGAGGCGATCGGATTGAGGTCGAACTCGGCGAAGACTTCCTCCGGCGGCGCGCCGAGATCGGCTTCGAGCTGCGGGCCGATCAGGGCCCACGGCACCGGCTTGACCTGGCTGTGCAGCTTCTCCAGCTCGTCGGTCCAGACCGGCGAGAGCAGGTCCGGGCGGCTCGCCAGGATCTGGCCGAACTTGATGAAGGTCGGCCCGAGCGTCTCGATAGCGCGGCGCAGGCGCTCCGGCTGCGACAGCCGAGTGACGTCGACCCGCGGCGTGCGGCGGGGGATGAGCGGGATGTTGTGCAGCCCGAGCCGGTCGACGACCTTGGTCAGCCCGAAGCCGATCAGGACCGAAGCGATTTCCGAGAGGCGCTGACGGTCGCGCGCAGCGACGAAGGCTGTTTTGAGCATGGCGGTCTTGCGTGTCGCGCGAAGCGTCGGTTCGGGCAAGACCGATCCGGCCCTCGCCGGGCAATTCGCAATGGCCACGGGCATGGGGCTTTTTTAGGATTGCGGCCGCCGCTCTACCTCGGCAAGCGACGACGCGGTCCCGGCCGTTCGCCGCCTCAGGGGGCTGCGGCTTCGGCGTGAACGTCGATCAGGACGTTTTCCGCCGGCGCCGCCTCCGGGCGAACGGTGCGCAGGATCCCCGGCACGTCGGCGCCCGCCGTACCGAACCGGGCCCAGGCCGCCTGGCAGCGGCGGTGGTCCGCGTCCGTGAGGAAGTAGCGCTCCTGCTCGTCCAGAAGCGTCGCGTAGACGGCGGCGCGCACCCCGTGCTCGTCGCCGACATAGAGCTGGTAGACGCGGCTCCAGAAGGTCTCGTCGAGTTCCCACTCGCACTGGGAGGCCGCCTTCATCATCGCGAGCTTGCGAAGGCTCTGCCGCTCGGCATGAGGCATGACGAGGAAGCCGTAGCGGGCCTTCAGCTCCCGACCGCCGGCCGCGTAGCCCGCCTCGCTGGTGACGGCCCAGCCGAGATAGCTGCCCGTGCCGGCCACGAGCAGACCGGCCGTCAGAAGAAGCGTGCGGATGGCGGTCATGGGCAGGCCCTTGAAATCAGGCGCCCATCCTGCCGGCAACCTGGGCGGCATCAAGGTCGGACGACGCCGGCCCTCCCCCGCATTTCTGCAGATCGCCGAGGCGGGCCGGGGTCGCGCCCCGCGACCGAGGCCCCCTCCCCTACCGGGGATCCGCGGCACCCGACGATCTTCGAAAGCACCAGCTTAGTGGATCGTCATCGCGAGGCGAAGCCGACGCGATCCAGGGCGCGGCGCGATCCGGATGACGAGGCCGGCGGACCGTGAGCCTGGACGTCGAAAAGCCCGCTGCCTTTT
>NZ_BPRD01000048.1 GCF_022179745.1 Methylorubrum podarium | reverse complement strand
TCGCCGGAGGCAGAAGCGGAGGCGATCCTTCAGGAGAGCCTGCGCTTCTGCCTCCGGCGATCGGCCGCTGCGGACCGCCCGAAGCTTCAGCCGCTCTCGCAGCGTCCCGCCGGGATCGCGGATGGTGAGGCTGGGGTGGCGAGAAGAAGCCATGAGGTCTTCCTAGGAGCGATCCTGGGACGCTGCAACGCTACCGCGAAAAACTTGCCGCATCGTCGTTGCGAGGCGAAGCCGAAGCAATCCAGGAGCGCGACGACGACCGTGTTCCCGACCGTCGATGTCGTGCATAATGGACGCATGACCGAACTTCTGGAACGGGCGATCGAGCGCGTTCGCGCCCTCTCGCCCGAAGCGCAGGACGACATGGCCCGCGTGCTTCTCAGCCTTGCCGGAGACGACGAGCCGGTCTTCACGCTGACACCCGAGGAGGAGGCGTCGTTCGCCAATTCCCGTGCCCAGGCGGCGCGGCGGGAGTTTGCGACGGACGAGCAGGTGCGAGCGATCTGGGCGAAGCACGGCCTGTGAGGCTGCGCTACACTCCGGACGCCGCCGCGGAACTCGACGCCGTCCTGGCCTACATCGCCGAACGGTCGCCACAGGGCGCGCGACGCGTCCAGCGTCGCATCCGGACCGTGATCGATCTGCTGTTGGAGCATACTCGCAGCGGGCGCCCAACCAGACTTCCGCGCATGCGGCGCATCGTGGCGACACCCTATCCCTATCCGATCTTCTACGAAGCGAGCGAGGACGACCTCATCATCCTCGGTATCCGGCACGCCGCCCGTGATCCGGCATCCATGCCCGACATGCCCTGAGACGCTTCGGCGAAACCGCAAAACAGCGGCGCCGGGTTTGCCCACCCGGCGCCGCCGTCACGTCGCCGCCTCCGTGGCCGCCTTGGCCGCCCGCTTCGCCTCCGCCTTCTTCCGCCACGGCGCCTCGGCCTCCCAGTCGCCGGCCATGATGCAGCCGTAGGGCTCCACCGTGTCGACGACCTCGGCCAGGTCGTACTTGGCGATCTGGGCCCGGACGCTGCCGGCGTCCTTGTAGGCGCCCGGCAGCTCCGAGAGGTCCGGCTTTCCGCAGAAGAAGCGCACGTCGATACCCTCGGGCAGGACGGGCGCGTTCTCGCGCAGGAAGGCCTTGCGGCTCATGTTGCGGCCCGCCCCGTGCGGGGCGAAACCGAGCGAGGCCGCGTGGTCGCGGTGGCGGGCGATCAGGATCGGTTCGGCCATGTTGAGCGGGATCAGCGTGCGCCCGTCATCGTCGGCCGAGAACCCCGCCCACGACGGGGTCGCCCCCTTGCCGTGGTAGTAGAGCCCGTCCGCGCGGCGGAAGACGAAGTTGTGCTCGTTCCAGAACCGGTCCGCGACGGCGTTGCCCAGCTTGCGCGCCACGAGGTCGTGGAGCGCGAAGTGGCTGGCCTTGGTCCAGTCCCGGACGATTTGCAGCGCCTCCCAGTAGGCCCGGCCGTCGTCGGATTCCGCCTTGATCCAGGCGTTGTGCGCCGGGACCCGCGGAGCGACGATCGCCGTGTGCCGGCGCGCGGCGGCCAGGCCCTTCTTGTAGAGCTGGGCGCCGAGCCCCCGCGAGCCGTGATGGGTGACGAGCGCCACCTGCCCCGTCGAGGCGAGGTGCCCCACAGAGGCGAAGTGGTTGCCGTCGCCCTGGCTCGCGAAATGCCCGACCGCGAGCCCGGCGAACTCGGCGAGGAAGCGGTTGCCCGCAACCCCCGCCATCACCGCGTCCGGCGGCGCGACCACACCCTTGCGCCCGCCGGGCCCGAAATGCGTGACCGCCTGCACGGCGTCGAGCACGCGCTTCGGATCGTCGGCACGGCGAAAGACGGTGATCGCCACCGAGCAGCAGATGTCCGCCGAGTGGAAGCCCGGATGGATCGCGTCCTCGCAGGCGACCGCGCCGCCCACGGGGATCGTGCCCTCGGCCAGGCCCGAGGGGCAGGCATCCGGCATCACCGCACCCTTGACGATGGTCGGCACCCGCATGAGCGCGTCCATATGCGCGATCACGGCGGCGGCGTTGGCCCGCTCGGCCTCCGTCTCGGCGTCGAGGAAGACGCCGAAGTCGAGCCCGTTGGTGCGCATCGGGATCGGGTTGGCGCCGGGCTCGATCGTGCGCAGATGCGCCAGGATCGCCGCGTCGTCGGCGCCCTCGCCGCGCATCGCGTTGGCGATGGCCACCGCGCGCTTGAACCATTCGCCGGGCCGGAAGCCCCAGGCGATGAGATCGCGTCCGTTGATCGCGGACATGGTGTCGCTCCGTCTTCTCGAGGTCTCGGGACCGGAGCGGACGGCGCATCGCCGTCCGCCCCTCTCGTCAGCCGCCGCGGATAAAATCCGCGATCAGCGCGGGCGCCGCCGTGTCGAAGCCGACCACGTCGAGCATGCCCGCATCGTTCGGGTCGGCGATGCTGAAGCCGTTGGAGACGAGCCCCACGACCACGAGCTTCGCCGGAATCCCGGTCTTCTCCCGGTACGCCCGCAGCGCCTGGACCGGGTGGACCGGGCCGGCCCAGGTCTCCGAGTCCGTGTAGACCACGAACGCGTCGGCCTGGACGCCCCGCTCCAGCGCCCACCGCATCGGCAGCGCGCAATCGGTCCCGCCGAAGGGCAGGTCGGCGGTCGCCGCCACCGCCTGGTCGAGCCGCATGGACGGCCCGATCGGGAGGCTGGTCAGCACCGTCCCCTCGCTCCAGGACTGGCCGGGCTCGGCGGTGAAGCCGAGAACCTGCCAGTGCTCCTCCGTCGCCGCGGTGACGAGCGCCATCGCGGCGGCCGCCTCCCGGGGCGTCAGGGCGGAACCCGCGACCGAGCCGCAGGCCATGGAGCCCGAGACGTCCAGCGCCAGCACGAGGCGCCGGCCCGTGGGTTCGACGTTCGCGAAGGCGGTGTAGAACGCCGCGTTCAGCGCCTCGACGATGGCCGCCACCGGCTCCCAGGAGAGCCGGCCGCGCTGGCCGTGCCCGGACGCGTAGGTCCGGAGCGCGACGAGCAGCGCCATCGGGTGCAGGCGCGCCTTCAGCAGGCGCTCCCGGTCCGACAGCACGGACACCACGTGCTCGGTCGCCGCGGTGAAGGGCGCGAGCGCCCCCGACGCGGTGAGCCGGCCGAGCTGGCGCACGAGGGCACCGACCGGCATGCGCTCGATCAGGGCCTCGTTCACCGCGCGGCTCGTCATCAGCCCCGTCGGCAGCGCCTCCCAGGGGAGGTCGTGCGCGCGCACCTGCGCCGCCGCGAAGGCGCCGTCGACGCCCTCCGCCTGCACCGACGCGAAGGCGTGGACGAGGGCGGGGGTCGCCTCGGTCAGCGTGCCGCGGCAGATCCAGTCGAACAGCGCCTTCCGGGCCGGCTCGTCCGTCTCCGGATGAGCGAGCCGCAGGAGGTCGCGGTGCGACCAGCCCTGGCGGGCGCGGTACTTCACCGCCTGGTAGGCGAGCGCATCCACCGGACGCGCCCGGTACCAGGCGCCGACCGCGCGCCGCAGCGCCCGGCCCCAGCCGCGCATCGCCTCGACGGCGCCCGCGAACTGGAACAGGTGCGTGCCGGTGCGGCAGACCCGGGGCAGGGCGGCGAGCGCCAGCCGGCGGGTCTCCTCCGCTTCGGCGGAGGCCGCGAGCGCGAGGGCGAAGATCGCCGGATCCTGCTTCGGCGCGCGGCCCGCCTCGCTCATCGCGACAATGACCGCCACCGCCCGGGCGCCGTCCTCACGGATGCAGCGCATCACCGCGGCGGCGTTCTCCCGGGTCAGGTCCCGCTCTCCCGCGTAGTACGAGCCGCCATCCGCGCCGAGCACGAGGAAGCGGTCGAGCCGCGCCCAGTCGCCCACGGCGAAGGAATGGCCGCCGGCCGAGTTCGGCACGGTGCGGGGAAGGGGCTCCGACTGCGGGGTGCGCCGGAGCGAGAACAGCTTTCCATAGTTCAACATCGCTCGCTCCTTTCTCCGCGGGGTTCTTGTGGGACTTGCCCCGGGGCTCGTTGCGGCCGTGCGGTCGTGGATCGTTGCGAGGGACCGGCGCCTTGCGACGCCCGGGATTCGAACCCTGAGGACCAGATCACCCTCGCAATCCGGCCCGCACGGCCGAATTGGTTTTTTTGTCGGCGACCGTGCGGGTGTGGGGGGAGACGGGCGCTCCGCTCGCGCGGCATGCGTCGCCCGTCCGCCACCCGGGCATCGGACCTCGCGGCCCGTGGGATTCGAACCCGGCCTTCCGGCCGACGATCACCCGTCTCCATCGGCCCGCACGGCCGATTCTCTTGTCGGTTTGCGCCCTCGGGCGGACGATCGTCCGCCTCCGGGTCGCGCGGTCATGGGGTGAGGAAAGGGGCGCTCTATCCGGACTGAGCTACGGGCCTCACGGCCCGGCGGGACTCGAACCCGCGTCCACCTCATTAAGAATGATAACCTTTCCTCTTCGGCCCGCGCGATTTAGCTATATTTTCCTATTGTCCGGCCGCGCTCGGCCCTGCGGTCATGGGGATCGGGGACGGGTGTGACTGAGCTACGGGCAAGCCCGGCGGAGTTCGAATCCGCGACCTCCGCGGCGGATGCCGCGGCGCTCTACCGAGAACCGTCCCCTGCCGGTCCGCAGGGGCCGCCGGGATCAGATCGGGGGATCAGGCCTTCAGCCGGAGCGAAGGCCACGCGGGCATGGGGGTGCGAACGGGAATGTCCTTGCGGACAACCGCGCCGTCGACCCGAGGGCGTCCGGCATTCGATTCCCTGAGATAACCGTCCGCTATCGGCCCGCGTGGCCGAACAGCTCCCGTGCGATCGGATAGGACCGCATCGACCCTGGCCGCCCGGACCCTGGACGGGCGAAAGCGGCGACGCATAGATCGTCGTGTTTCATGCCTTGCTCCGTCGAGGCGGGGCCAATGGGAGACGCGGACGTGTGAACGGGCTATCGGATGGCTTCACGTGACAGGTGATAACCGATGCCCACCGGCCCGCGCCGGTGATGATTGTTCGAACCGAGAGCCGGGCGTGGATGCGAAGGGGCGGCCGATACCCGAAAAAGAGAAGGGGGTCGGGTAAGGATAACGCTCGATCTCCGGCCCGGCTGAGCCGATGGGGGCGTGCTTACGGTCACGCCCCCCTCGCGTCAACCGGAAACTTGAAAATTCTTTCAGTTTCGCCCATCTCCGAGCCATGAACGCATCCGCCATCACCCCCGCCCAGATCCGCGCCGGCCGCGGCCTTCTCAAGTGGACGCAAGGGGCTCTGGCCCATCGCGCGGCGGTCTCGGTCGTGACCCTGAACATGATCGAGAGCGATCAGGTCGCCCCGCGCGCGAAGACCCTCGACGCGATCCGCTCGGTGCTCGAAGGGGAGGGGATCCGCTTCATCGGCGACGAGGCGGAAGGCTTCGGCGTGATGATGCGGCCGAAGTCCGGTTCATCACCAGCTCCCGGTCGATCCGGGCCGCGGCAGGGGAAGGCGTCGAGATCCATGCGGGCGGCCGAGTGAGCGCCCGCATCGACCTCAACGCCGATCTCGGCGAGGGTTTCGGACCCTGGCGCATGGGCGACGACGCCGCGCTCCTCGACATCGTCACCTCGGCCAACGTCGCCTGCGGCTTCCACGCGGGCGACCCCGACATCATGGTCGAGACGGCCGTCGCCGCGAAGGCGCGGGGCGTGGCGATCGGCGCCCATCCGGGTTTTCCGGATCTGCGCGGCTTCGGTCGGAACCGGATCCAGGAGAGTCCGAGACGAATCGAGCGCGACATCGCCTACCAGATCGGCGCGCTCCGGGCCTGCGCGGCGTTGGCGGGCGCCCGCGTCACCCACGTCAAGGCGCACGGGGCGCTGGCCAACCTCTCCAACGAGGACGAGGCGGTGGCCGAGGCGCTCGCCCG
>NZ_BPRD01000047.1 GCF_022179745.1 Methylorubrum podarium | reverse complement strand
CTTCCATCAGCAGCCGGTGCGCGTCCGCGCGGGCGCCTTCGGCCAGGGCCTGCCGGCCCGCGACCTCAGCCTCTCGCCCGGCCACCCGGTGCTGGTCGGCGCCGATGCCGGCAACGAGGGCGGCGTGCTCGTCCCCGTGATGTGCCTGATCAACGGTACGACGATCACCCGCGAGCCGCGCGCCGGCGTGACCTACTGGCACGTCGAACTCGACGCCCACGACATCCTGCTGGCCGAGGGCCTGCCGGCGGAGAGCTACATCGACGGCGGCGACCGCGCCTTCTTCGTCGAAGGCTCCGACCACGCCCTGCACAACCCGGACTTCGTGCCGGCGGGCTGGGATGCCCGCTGCCGCCCGGTCGCGGTCGACGGCCCGCTCGTCGAGGCGGAGCGGCTGCGGCTCGACGCCGTGTTCGCCGGCTCCCTGAGCGAGCAGTGCGCGTGGGATGCCGCGAGCGCCTGGGCCGCCTGACGTTCGACAGGGCGCCGAGACAGAAAAAGGGGCGGCAGGGATCCTGCCGCCCCCTTCTCATTTCAAGTCGTCTCCGGCGGCCTCTCGCCGCCGCGAAGCACTCAGTCCTTGAGGTCGGCCGGAACCTTGCCGCCGTTCTCCTCGAGCTTCTTGATGACCTGCTTGTGCAGCCAGATGTTCATCGAGGCCGAGTCGTTCTTGTCGCCGGTGTAGTGCAGCTCGTCGGCGAGCTGCTGGCGGGCGTGCAGGCTCGAATCCAGGTCGAGCAGCTTCATCAGATCGACGATCGAGGTGCGCCAGTTCAGCTTCTGCGGGTTCTTGGCGGCGAGGTCGTTGAGCACGGCCTCGACATCGACCGATCCGCCCGAGGCGGCCGCGCCGCCGGACGCGGTGCCGCCGCTGGTGGGCGTGGAGGCCGGGGCGCTGCCGCCGCCGGACGACGGCTGGGCCTGGGTCTCGGAGGGCTTGGAGGACGACGTGCTGGACTCGGCGGCCTGCGCCTCCGACGAGCCGAACGGGTGGAGGATCTTGCTGACGATGCTGCCGATGAGGCTCATGGCGTAAGTATCCTGTCGTCTGTCCCGCGGCGTGGATGCCGCTGTCGGCTGGGTAAACGGCAGGAAGAACGAGGCCGTTCCGTTGCGGGCCGGCAAAGCGTCGCCGCCCGGCCCCGCCGCGTCGGATCTCGGAGTCGGGCCCCGGAGTCGGGGCAGCCGATGCGGAAGCGCGATTGGAAGATCGCGCCCACTGTGCCATGGGGGACGCCAACCGGCTCCCCTGGAATCCATCGATGCGCAATCTGTTCAAGGCCTTCGCCCTGATCGCGGGGCTCCTCGCCCTTCCCGTGCCCTTCGCCGCTCCGCTCGCCGCCCAGACCGTGCCCGTGCGCATCGGGGTCATCCCGGTGGTCGGCGCCGCCCCCGTCTTCGTCGCCAACGGCGAGGGCTGGCTCAAGGAGGCCGGGCTGGCGCCGACCTTCACCACCTTCGAGTCGGGCCCCAACATGATCCAGGCGCTGGCGTCGGGCACCATCGACGTCTACGTCGCCGGCATCGCGCCGCTCGCGGTCGCCCGCACCAAGGGCATCGACGTGCGGGTCGTGGCCGCCACCGCCATCGAGGAGATGGTGTTCGTGGCCGCCCCCAAGCTCGCGCCCTACTTCGCCTCCGCCCCGAGCAAGGCCGAGGCCTTCAAGCAGTTCAAGGCCAAGGAGGGCCGCCCCGCCCGGCTCGCCACGCAGCCGCCGGGCTCGGTGCCGAACACCACCCTCCAGCACTGGCTCTGGCAGGTGGCGAAGGCCGACAAGGCCGATGTCGAGATCGTCGCCATGGGCATCGACGCGACCCAGCAGGCCCTGCTCGCCGGCGCCGTCGACGGCGCCTCGATCCGCGAGCCGGCGCTCACCATCGTCCAGGGGCGCAACCCGAAGATCGCGCTGATCGCCACCGGCGGGGAGATGTTCCCCGACCAGCCCGGAACCGTGGTCGCCGTCTACGGCAAGTTCGCCGACGCCAATCCGAAGGCGGTCGAGGGCCTCGTCGCGGCGCTGGTCAAGGCGACCGACCTCCTGAAGAAAGATCCGGCCCGCGCCGCCCCGCCGGTCGAGGCGGCGCTCGGCAAGGGCATCACCGATGTCGCCACGATCCAGAAGGCGCTGTCGTCGCCGGCCGCGCGGTTCGTCGCCGACCCGCGCACGATCATCGAGGCGACCAAGAAGATGCAAGCTTACCAGGTTTCGATCGGCACCCTCGACAAGGAGGCGCCGACCGACGGCCTGTTCGACACCAAGCCCTTCGACGCGGCCAAAAAGCCCTGATCGAAGCCCTGATGTCCCTCCCGATCCGGACGCCATGATCGCGTGATGACCTCGTTCCGCTCGGCCGCCCTCGCGGCCGCGGGGCTCGCCGCCTTCCTCGCCCTGTGGGAGGCGGCGCCCCGGCTCGACCTCGTCAACCCGGCCTTCCTGCCGCCGCCCTCCTCGCTCCCGACGGCCTTTGCCCGGGAGATCTCGAGCGGTGCGTGGCTGCGCGCGGTCGCCGAGAGCCTGAGCCACTACGTGGTCGGGCTCGGCGCGGGCGCGGGCGCCGGCATCGCGCTGGGGCTCCTCTCCGGCATGTTCCGCTGGTTCGAGAGCCTGACCGCCTGGGTCGTGCGGCTGCTGCGCCCCATTCCCGGCCTCGCCTGGGTTCCCTTCGCCATCATCTGGTTCGGGGTCCAGCCCTCGGCCGCCGTGTTCATCATCGCCATCGGCGTGTTCTGGATCGTGTTCTTCGCCACGCAAGGCGCGGTGCGCGGGGTCGATCGCGACCTGATCGAGGTGGCCCAGGCCTTCGGCTTCCGCGGGCCGTTCGCGCGGCTCACCAAGATCCTCCTGCCCGCCGCCACCCCCGGCATCCTCGTCGGCCTGCGCACGGCGTTGGGCCAAGCCTGGATGGCGGTGGTCGCCGCCGAGATCTTCGGCGTGCCCGGCATCGGCGCGCGGATGATGCAAGCCTCCTCGCTCCTCTCCACCGACATCGTCGTGGTCTACATGCTCACCATGGCCGGGCTCTACGGCCTGTTCGACACCGGCTTCGTCGCCCTGCAGGGCTGGCTTCTGCGGTGGCGCGCATGAACGCGACGCCCTCGCCGATCATCGACATCCGGTCTTTGAGCCTCGCCTACGAGCGCGACGGGCGGCGCACCGAGATCCTCTCCGCCCTCGATCTCGCCGTCCCGCGGGGGCAGTTCCTCGTCATCGTCGGCGAGTCCGGCGTCGGCAAGTCGACGCTCCTGCGCGTGCTGATCGATCTCGCCAAGCCCAGCGGCGGCACGGTCCATCTCGGCACGGATCCCGAAAAAACCCGCACGCCGATGGCGCTCGTGTTCCAGGACGCGCGGCTGCTGCCCTGGCGGCGGGTGATCGACAACGTCGCCTTCGGCCTGGAGCGGCACGGCCTCTCTAAGTCCGAGCGCCGCGCGCGGGCGGCGGCGATGCTCAAGCTCGTCGGCCTGTCCGACCTCGCCGGCCGCTGGCCGCACCAGCTCTCCGGCGGGCAGCGCCAGCGCGTCGCCATCGCCCGCGCGCTCGCGGTCGAGCCCGAGGTGCTGCTGATGGACGAGCCGTTCTCGGCCCTCGACAGCTTCACCCGCGAGGGGCTTCAGGACGAGATCCAGCGCATCAAGGCGCAGACCGGCAAGACGGTGCTGTTCGTGACCCACGACATCGACGAGGCGGTCTACCTCGCCGACCGGGTCGTGGTGCTGGCCGGGAGCCCCGGCCGGATCGCGGCGGACGTCACCATCGCCCCGCCCCGCCCGCGCCAGCGCCGGGACGCCGCCCTGGTCGAGGCGGCGCGCCACCTGCGGGCGGAACTGTCGCGGCGCTCGGCAGAACTGTGAGAGATCCGTCAAGCTTGCCATCTTGACGGTTCGCTGCCCGCGTTGGAACCATCGGCGCCGTGCGGAGAGCCGTGCGCCTGGGGGAGTGCAAGATGGGGTTTTTTCAGGACGCCCTGGTCCGTCTCAACCGGGCGGTGATGTCCTACGCGGGCGATGCCGACTTCATGCACGCGGCGGTCTCCGCCGCGGCCAACGTGATCGTCGCCGACGGCGACACCGACGAGGAGGAGATCGAGGCGGCCCTCGTCAGCATGCGGGCCAACCCCATTCTCCAGAAATCCTACGACACGCTGACCCTGGAGAAGGCTCTGTTCGAGGCGCTGGCCCGCGCGGAGCTGCGCGCCGGGCGCCTGGAGAACAGCCAGCACGTCGCGGCCATCGCCGACCGCCCCCTGGAGCAGCGCCAGCACGTCTTCCTGATCGCGGCGGACGTGGCCGACAAGGGCGGCGTCACCGAGAGCGAGCACCGGGTGCTCGACGAGCTGGCCCGGGCGCTCGACGTGGACAAGGCGATGCTGCTCGGCTGAGTCGTCGCGACCGGGCGTCCTGCCCCGCGTCCCCTCTTCTCCCGGACGGCGCCGGGCCTATCTTCGCGGCTCGGACAGGAGGGCGGCCATGTACAAGGTGACGGGAACGGACCCTTCCGGCCGCACCCTGGCCTTCGCCTGCGGCACGGACGAGCAGGCCCTGGAAAAGACCTGGGAACTGGCCGGACGCGGCTTCCGCGACATCGTCGTCGCCGATCCAAAGGGACGCGAGATGAGCGCCATCGCCTTCGAGCGCTCGCTCGATCTCGACTACGATTGAGGCGGCCTCCGCTCGCGTACGCGGCATCGGGCCTATGGGGTCAGGACCTTCCCCGTCATTGCGAGGCAAAGCCGAAGCAATCCAGGGCGCAACCTCTCTGGCAAGGTCGCGCCGCTGGATCGCTTCGCTCACGATCGCGATGACGGAGCGTCTCACACTCCGATGCGACTAGCCGGAAACCGGATCGGAGACCGGGCGAATCCGCATCCCGGCGGACGCCCGCCGCTCACGCCGCCCGCTTCTGGTAGTCCTTCACGTCCGTGAACCGGATCTTGTCCCAGCGCTCTTCCTCGTAGCGGAGCGAGAAGGCGGTGGTCGCCATGAAGACCGGCGCGCCGTCGAGGTCGCTCGCCATGGCCGAGCCGTGGGCGTTGACGAACTTGTCGATCTCGGCCTCCGAGTCCGACTCGATCCAGCGGCAAACCGAGAACCGGCTCGTCTCGAAGTCGATCGGCAGGCCGTACTCCGCCTGGAGCCGCTCCTTCAGCACGTCGAGCTGCAGCGCGCCGACCACGCCGACGATGGCGGGCGAGCCGTCCTGCGGCACGAAGACCTGCACGACGCCCTCCTCGCCCATCTGCTGGAGCGCTTCCCTCAGCTTCTTGGCCTTCATCGCGTCGGTGAGCTTGATCCGGCGCATGATCTCGGGGGCGAAGCTCGGCACGCCGCGGAACACGAGCTCCTCGCCCTCGGTCAGCGTGTCGCCGATGCGCAGGGTCCCGTGGTTGGGGATGCCGACCACGTCGCCGGCATAGGCCTCGTCGGCGATCGCCCGGTCCTGGGCGAAGAAGAATTGCGGCGCCGAGAGCGACATCGGCTTGCCCGTGCGCACGAGCTTGGCCTTCATCCCGCGCCGGAGCTGGCCGGAGCAGACCCGCATGAAGGCGATGCGGTCGCGGTGGTTCGGATCCATGTTCGCCTGGATCTTGAACACGAAGCCCGTCATCTTCGGCTCGGTCGGCTCCACCGCGCGCTTGTCGGCCTCCTGGCCCCGGGGCGGGGGCGCGAAGCGGGCGAGCCCGTCGATCAGGTCGCGCACCCCGAAATTCCGCAGCGCCGAGCCGAAGAAGACCGGCGTCAGATGCCCCTCGCGGAAGGCGGCGAGATCGAAGGTCTTGAGGCCGCCCTCGGCCAGCTCCACCTCCTCGCGCCATTGATCGGCCGCACCGTTCTCGGTGAGCAGCTCGTCGAAGAGCGGATCGGCGAACCCCGAGACGGGGATCGTGCCGGCATCGTCCGCCGCGTCGAGCCGGCGCACCCGGTTGCCGCCGAGCTCGTAGGTGCCGGCGAAGGTGCGGCCGAGCCCGATCGGCCATGTCACCGGCGCCACGTCGAGGGCGAGCGTCTTCTCGATCTCGTCGAGGGTCTCGAACGGGTCGCGCGCCTCGCGGTCGAGCTTGTTCACGAAGGTGACGATCGGGATGTCCCTGAGCCGGCACACCTCGAACAGTTTTCGCGTGCGGGCTTCGATGCCTTTCGCCGCGTCGATCACCATCACGGCGGAATCGACCGCCGTCAGGGTGCGATACGTGTCCTCGGAAAAGTCCTCGTGGCCCGGCGTGTCGAGCAGGTTGAAGACGCAGTCGCCGTACTCGAAGGTCATCACCGAAGTGACCACCGAGATGCCGCGCTCCTTCTCGATGCCCATCCAGTCGGAGCGGGTCGAGACCCGGTTGCGCTTGGCCTTCACCTCACCCGCGAGCTGGATCGCGCCGCCGAACAGCAGCAGCTTTTCCGTGAGCGTGGTCTTGCCCGCGTCCGGGTGCGAGATGATCGCGAAGGTCCGCCGCCGCGCGACCGGGTCGGCGGATTTCGGATCGGCGGGTTTGGGGTCG
>NZ_BPRD01000046.1 GCF_022179745.1 Methylorubrum podarium | reverse complement strand
GGCCGCGCCCGGCGGCGGCCTCCTACGCCGCCTGGATCGAGCGGGTCGAGCGCCCGGCCCTGCCGTCGCCGGAGGCGATGCGGGCGGCGATCGACGGGTTTCGGGTGCGGCCGCGCATCTCCATCGTCATGCCGGTCTACAACACGCCCCGGCCCTATCTGGAGGCGGCGCTCGCCAGCATCCGCGCGCAATCCTATCCCGATTGGGAGCTGTGCCTCTGCGACGACGCCTCCACCGCCCCCCACGTCGCGCCGATGCTCGACGCCCTGGCGGCGGAGGAGCCGCGGGTGCGGCTGCACCGGCGGACGACGAATGGCGGCATCGTCGGGGCGAGCAACGACGCCCTGGCGCTCGCGACCGGCGACTGGATCACCCTGATCGACCACGACGACACGATTCCCGCGCACGCGCTCTTCGCCCTCGTCGCCGCCCTGAACGAGGATCCGCAGATCGACTTCCTCTACTCCGACGAGGACAAGATCACGATTGCGGGCGAGCGCTACGAGCCGTTCTTCAAGCCGGACTGGTCGCCCGAGACGCTGGAGGCCTGCATGTACACGGCCCATCTGGCGCTCTACCGGCGAGACATCGTGACCCGGATCGGCGCGTTCCGGCCCGAATGCGAGGGCGCGCAGGATTACGACTTCGTGCTGCGCTACACCGAGCACGTCACCCGCGTGCGCCACGTGGCCCAGGTGCTCTATCACTGGCGGGCGATCCCCGGCTCGACGGCGCAGGCCATGGACAACAAGGGCTACGTGGTCGCCGCCGCCGTGCGGGCGCTGGAGGACAGGGCGCGGCGCACCGGCGGGCTCGACGTCGTGCGCCCGACGGCGTTCGCCGGCAGCTTCCACCTGCGCCGGCCGCTGGCCGAGCGCCCGCTGGTCTCCATCGTGATCCCCACCGCCGGCCGCGACAGCGCGGTCCGCGGCCGCACCGTCGATCTCCTGGCCGCCTGCCTCGCGAGCCTCCGCGAGCGGAGCACCTACGAGGCGATCGAGATCGTGGCGGTCGACAACGGCGACCTGCGGCCGGCGACCAGGGCGGCTCTGGAGCGGTTCGGCGCCCGCTCCGTCACCTGGGACCGGCCCGTCTTCAACGTCGCCGCCAAGATGAATCTCGGGGCACGGGCCGCGACGGGGGAGGTGCTCGTCTTCCTCAACGACGACATCGAGGTGATCAGCCCCGACTGGATCGAGGCGATGCTGGCGCTGCTGCAGATCCCCGGCGTCGGGGCGGTCGGCCCCAGGCTGCTGTTCGAGACCGGCGAGCTGCAGCATGTCGGCGTCACGGTAATCGACGCGACCCCCGACCATCCCCGCCGCTCCTACCCGCGGGAGGATCCCGGCCACTTCTTCTCCACGGCCGGCAACCGCAACTACCTCGCGGTGACGGGGGCCTGCGTGATGGTGCGGCGGGCCGATTTCGAAGCCATCGGCGGCTTCGACGAGGACTTCGCCGTCAACTACAACGACGTCGATCTCTGCCTTCGCCTGCGCGAGCGGGGCCTGCGCAGCGTCTACTGCGCGCAAGTCGAGCTCTATCATTACGAGAGCCGCAACCGGGCGCGCATCGTCGCCGCGGACGAGCAGGCCCGCTTCCGCGCGCGCTGGGCGGAAGCCATCCCGAAGGATCCCTATTACAGCGAGTGGTTCGAGGCGCTGCCGCCGACCTTCGAGCTCGACCCGGCGCGGTTCTGAGCGTCGTCCGTCATTGCGAGGCGGAGCCGAAGCAATCCAGGGCACTGCCCTCTCCGGACATGTCGCGCCGCTGGATCGCTTCGCTGGCGCTCGCGATGATGGGGAGGGCGGGGGCAAGCCGGGGGAAACCGGATGCCCCCTCACCGCGCGTTGATCATCTCCTTGATGCGCGCGGCCAGCACCTCCATCACGAAGGGCTTGGTGATGACCTGCATGCCGGGCTCGAGGTGGCCGTTGCCGACCGCCGCGTTCTCGGCGTAGCCGGTGATGAACAGCACCTTCAGCTCCGGCCGCATCACGCGGCCCGCATCCGCCACCTGCCGGCCGTTCATGCCGCCGGGCAGGCCGACATCGGTGACCAGAAGGTCGATGCGCACATCCGATTGCAGCACCTTGAGGCCGGACGGACCGTCGGCGGCCTCGATCGCGGTGTAGCCGAGATCCTCCAGCACTTCCGTCACCAGCATCCGCACCGTCGGCTCGTCGTCGACGATCAGCACGGTCTCGCCCTGCTCGGCGCGGGGCGCGGTGGCGAGGTCGGGAGCCGCGTCCGGCTCTTCCGCCGCACCGTAATGGCGCGGCAGGTAGAGGCACATCGTCGTGCCCTGGCCGACCTCCGAGTAGATCCGCACCTGCCCGCCCGACTGGCGCACGAAGCCGTAGATCATCGACAGCCCGAGCCCCGTGCCCTGGCCGATCGGCTTCGTCGTGAAGAACGGGTCGAACGCCTTGGCGATGACGTCCGGGCTCATGCCGGTGCCGGTATCGGTCACGCAGAGCGACAGGTACTGGCCGGGATCGAGGTCGCGCTCGCGCCCGCCGCGGTCGTCGAGCCACTTGTTGGCGGTCTCGATGGTGATGCGGCCGCCATCCGGCATG
This sequence comes from Methylorubrum podarium, assembly GCF_022179745.1. Taxonomy (GTDB): domain Bacteria; phylum Pseudomonadota; class Alphaproteobacteria; order Rhizobiales; family Beijerinckiaceae; genus Methylobacterium; species Methylobacterium podarium. The sequence goes on along the minus strand of NZ_BPRD01000046.1, from coordinate 10,635 downwards.
GCGTCGCGGGCGTTGATGCAGAGGTTCAGGAGCGCGTTCTCGAGCTGGCTCGGATCGACCAGCACCGACCACAGCCCGCCCGCGGCCACCACCTCCAGGGTGATGGACGGGCCGATGGTGCGGCGGATCAGCTCCTCCATGCCCATCACCAGCCGGTTCACGTCGGTGGGCTTGGGGTCGAGGGTCTGGCGGCGGGAGAAGGCGAGCAGGCGGTGGGTCAGCGCCGCCGCGCGCTTGGCGGCGCCCTGCGCCGCGTTGACGTAGCGGTCGATCTCGGTGAGCCGCCCCTGGGCGAGGCGGGTCTGGAGCAATTCGAGCGAGCCGGTGATGCCGGTGAGCAGGTTGTTGAAGTCGTGGGCGATGCCCCCGGTGAGTTGCCCGACCGCCTCCATCTTCTGCGCCTGCCGCAACTGCTCCTCGGCGAGGCGCTGCTCGGTGATGTCGCGGCCGATGATGTGGAAGCAGTCGCCCTCCGGCACCGCCGTCCACATCACCGTGCGCCGGCGGCCGTCCCGGGTGAGGATGCGATCGACGAAATCGGTGACCCGCTCGCTCCCGGCGAGCCGGACCAGCACCGCACCGGTCGCGGAATGATCCTCGGGATCGATGAAATCGAGGAAGGGCCGCTTGAGCAGCTCCCCCTCGCTCCAGCCGAGCAGACGCTCCCAGGCCGGGTTGACGCTGCGGAGACGGCCGTCGAGCCCGGCCGTTCCCATCAGGTCGGTGGTCGTCTGCCAGAGACGGTCGCGCTCGCGGGTGCGCTCGCCGACCTCGCGCTCCAGCATCGCCTCGATCCGCTTGGCGTCCGAGATGTCCGTCACGAACAGGTAGGCGCCGTCGGTGGATCCGTCCGGCATCGGTCGCGGCAGGTAGCGGATGTCGGCGATGCGGGCGCTGCCGTCCCGGCGGGGCCAGGCCCGCTCCGCGCGCACCTCGCGGCCGGCGCGGGCGGTCTCGAAGCGCGCCTGGGCCTCGGCGGAGGCCTGCGGGCCGACGAGCGCGGCCAGGGTCTGGCCGAGCGCCTGCGCCGGGGAGGTTCCGAACCAGTCGGCGCTGGCGGCATTGGCGAAGCGGCACAGCCCGTCCGCATCGAAGAAGGCAATGAGGACCGGCAGCGAGTCGGTGATCAGGCGCAGCTCGCGGGCATTGGCGCGCTCGGACTGCTCGGCACGGGCGCGCTCGGCCGCGTGCCCGACGCGCTGGGCGACGTCCTCGACCAGTCCGATCTCCTCCGCCCGCCAGGGGCGCGGCTTCGGCTCGTGCAGGTAGAGGATCGCCCGCAACCGTCCGTCGCGGAGCAGCGGCACCACGACGAGGGACCGGCAACCGATGGAGTCCCAGGTCGCGGCGTAGGTCCGCCCGGCGCGGGGGTCGGCGTAGCAATCCTCGACCACGAGGGTCTGGCCGGCCCGGAGTTCCGCGATGACCGCGGGGCCGAACCCGTCGAGGATGCGCGATTCGCCCGCGAGGCTCGTCACCGACGGGTCGCGGGTCCAATCGCGCTCGACCCGCACGATCTCGCCGGTCTCGTCGATCTCGCCGTAGCCGGCTCGGGCCGCGCCGAGATGGGCGCCGAGCGCCGCGGCGGCGGCCAGCGTCACCGCGTGCGGATGATCCGCCTCCCGCAACCGATCATTGAGGCCGAGCAAGAAGGCCTGCCGGTCTTCCGCCAGCCGGCGGTCGTGGATGTCGGTGCAGGTGCCGAACCAGCGCACGATCCGCCCGTCCGAGTCCCTCACCGGCTGGGCCCGGCCGAGCACCCAGCGGTAGAGGCCCGAGCGGTGGCGCAGGCGATACTCGATCTGGTAGGATTCGCCCGTGGCGAGGGCACGCCGCCATTCCGCCCAGGCCCGATCCTGGTCGTCGGGGTGGAACATCCCCTTCCAGGCTTCGCCGTCGGTCGAACCGGCGGGGACGCCGGTATATTGGTACCATCGGGCATTGTAGAAATCGTGGTACCCGTCGGGCCGCGTCGCCCAGATCATCTGATCGATCGAGTTGGTGATACCGCGGAAGCGGTCCTCGCTGTCGCGCAGGGCCTGCTCGGTGCGCTTGCGCTCGGTGATGTCGAAGCTGACGCCGGGAAAGCTCTGCGGCGTTCCGTCCGCCGCGAGCGCACAGCGTCCCTGGGCGGCGACCCAGCGGATGCCGCCATCCGGCTGGACGAGACGGTATTCCGCATCGAATCGGCCGCCCGTCCGCAGGGCCGCGTCGATGCTCGATTTCAGGTACGGCACGTCGTCGGCATGCACACCGGCGAAGAAATCGCCGAGGGGAGCCCCGGCTGCCGCCGTGGCGGGATCGACACCGTAGAGCGCGGCGAATCGCGGATCCGCCGTGACGCGGTCGGCGGCCACGGCCCAGTCCCAGATGCCGATGCTGCCGCCGGCCGAGAGAGCCATCTCCAGGCGCTCGTCGCTGCGGCGGCGCGCCCGCTCGGCCAGGACCTCGGCGGTGGTCTCCGCCGTGACGCAGATCATGCCGTTGATGCGGCCCGCATCCTCGCGCACGGGTGAGTAGGTGAAGCTCCACCAGGTCTGCTCGGGCACACCGTAGCGGTGCATGACGAGGGGCAGATTGTGCTGCGACACGCTCTCTCCCCGCAGCGCAGCATCGACCAGCGGCCCGATATCGTCCCACAGGTCGGCCCAGATCTCGCGGAAGCGTGCGCCGAGCGCCCGCGGCAACCGATCACCGAAGATCGGCCGATAGGCATCGTTGAAGAAGGAGATGCCGTCGGGCCCCCAGGCGAGGAACATCGCCGCCGGGCAGGCGAGCATCGTCGCCAACGTCGTGCGCAGGGAGACCGGCCAATCCTGCAGCGGTCCGAGCGGCGTGTCGGCCCAGGGGTGAGCCAGGATCTCGCGGCCCGTCTCACCACCTTCCAACAGAAAGCGGAGATGGGCCGGGACGTTGGCGCCGTCGGCCGGCGGAATCATCGAGCAAGGCTGCGGAGGCCGCAACCGATATCTGTACGGGAGAGGGACAAGGCGTTTCCGAGGAGACGGGACGGCTCCTCCTCTTAAGCCGATGCAACCGTGACGGCGAGCCGCACTGCCCCGATTTCGTGGACGCCGTCCCGCCAATCGCCGAAGAATCACTGGACGGGAACCGGATCGGGGAGCCCTCGGCGGTCCGCGGAAGCCTCAGATTTCGAAGCGTTCGCGGAAGACGGAGTTGAGATACGATTCACAACAAATGAGAAATTTTCCGCATCGGCAGAGATGAAATTCGTCCGACCGACGACGACGTCCAGTCCTATTTCGCATTGCAACAAGTTCAATCGGCTTTTCATCGCCGAGGCATCAACGAAATGTGATTAAGACGCTTGCCTCATCCGGCGAGACGTGCATTCTACCCCTTGTCCGCATCAGACCCGGCGAGAGAGCCCAGTCCGGCCTAACCGGCCGTTCATGGCGTCGAGGAGCGACCGCCCCCGGAAGCTTCGAGGCACAATCCCGCAAGGGTTGGACGATCTGGAGGGTGGTGCCCCGGCGCCGCTCCGAAGGACCCATCGGGCCGGCCGAAGCGTCGGAGGGTCCCCAGGAACCCATGACAGAGGGGGGCACGAAGTGCTGGCAGCAGGCATTTCGAATGCCTGCCCGTCGTGGGGAGCCTGATGGATACGAACGATTTCGCCTACGATTTCGACGCCCCGGACTCGGATTGGAATTACGAGCCGTCGCGGGCCGATCTGTTTCGGCAGATCGATGCGCCTCTCTACACCACCGACTCGGACGGCTGGCTGACCTACTACAACGACGCCGCCGCCCAGCTCTGGGGGTTCCGCCCCGTGCTCGGCAAGGCCCGCTGGTGTGGGTCGTGGCGCCTGTTCGAGGCGGACGGCACGCCGCTGCCGCACGAACTCTCGCCCATGGCTGTCACCCTCAGGGAGGGCCGCGCGCCGCGTGGCATCCAGATCGGCCTCGAGCAGCCGGACGGGAGCCGGATGGCGTTCATGCCCTATCCCACGGCCCTGCGCGACGGCGAGGGTGCCGTGGTCGGCGGCTGCAACATCCTCCTCAAGGTGGAGCGGCCCAGCCTGCGCGTCACCCTCCGCAGCCCGCTGCGGGGTCGGCCGACCCTCCGCGCTGCCCAACTTGCGGGCATGCACAGATGTTCGGCGTGACATTGCCGGTCACGACGCAGCGATCCACCTCACCGGAGCGGGGCACTCCGCGGAATGATCCGGCGGCGCGCCCCGCGGCCTGAAAGAACAGGAGGAAGCCATGTCGGTCGAGACCAACTGGAGCCTCGACGCGGTCCAGAGCCTGCGCAGCATGGCCCGCGAGGGCGTGCCCGTTTCCGTCATCAGCCTGAGGCTGAAGCGGCCGGTCGACGCGGTCTGCGCCAAGCTCGCCGAACTCGGCATCACGCCGAAGGTCGAAGTCTGACCGGTCCGGATGGACGCCCGCGGCGGCGAGCCCGGGCGCCCACCCGCCGGATTCACCAGGATCCGGTGTTCTCCATGGACGCCCACGGCTCCTGCGGCGGCTTCGATCCGCCCTTCTGCAGGATCTCGATGGAGATGCCGTCGGGCGAGCGCACAAAGGCCATGTGCCCGTCGCGCGGCGGCCGGTTGATGGTCACGCCGGCATCCTTCAGCCGCTGGCAGAACGCGTAGATGTCGTCGACCTGGTAGGCGAGGTGCCCGAAGTTGCGCCCGCCCGAGTACTCCTCCGGATCCCAGTTGTAGGTCAGCTCGATCAGGGGCGATTTCGTCGCCTCGGCGCGCTCGACATCGCCCGGAGCGGCGAGGAAGACGAGGGTGAAGCGGCCCTTCTCGTTCTCGACCCGCCGCACCTCCTTGAGGCCGAAGGTGTCGACGTAGAAGGCGAGCGCGCGGTCGAGATCCGCGACGCGGACCATCGTGTGCAGAAATTCCATGGCCACACCGGATGATGACAGGGGTGGCCGGCTATCTGGCCCGAGGCGCGCACCCGTCAACCGCTCCCGCGAACGTGACGCGGGCTTCGTGAGCCGGAGGGCTGCACGGGTGACGAAACGCAGCCGCGCGTCATGGACCACAGCAATTTGAAGTAACAAATATTTGACGGGTCCGTAGCATCCTCGGAATTGCTCGACGTTGCTGCATCGCCTACCGGGTTTTGCGAACTTTCATCAGACGATGCCAAAGATGAATTGCAGGAATTGTCACGCAACGTCCGTCTTCGAATTGGCTCAGACGCAACGATTTAAGCCAAAACGATCGACTGCCCGGCAACCAACTCGAGAACGATTGCCTGCCGTGGCGGCTCGATCGAATGCGGCGAACACCGGATACGACGCGTGACGACGGGATCGATCATCCGCGGGATCGGCGTGGTCGAACACGTCACCCCCGAGCAGATCCTGGCGCATCCCGAGTTCCCGACGGCGCGGCGCGTCTACGTCTCGGAACACGCCAAGGTCTACGAGGCCGGGATGTTTCCCGCTCAGTTCGGGGCCGATGCCGGGCGCGTCACCACGCTCGCCATCATCGTCTGCCAGCACGCCGGCTACGATCCGGCCGACAGGGCGAGCTGGCCGACGCTGAGCTACCTGAAGGACACCGTCGCCCGCTTCGGCTTCGCGAGCCCCAGGCTGATCGACAGCTTCGTCGCGCGTCTCGTGCAGACCGGCTACCTCGAACTCCGGCAGCAGCCGGAGGACAACCGGGTGCGTCTCCTGTGCCCGACCGAGCGGCTGCTGGCCTGGGACCGCGAGTGGATGGCGGCCCATTACGCCGCCCTCGACGTGCTCTATCCCGAGCCGGGCTTCGCCCCGCCGCGGCAGCGCGACCCGGCCTTCCAGGCGGCCCATGCCCGGTCGGCCATTGCGGCGTTCGACGCGATCATCGCGATGATGTGGAGCAACCTGGAGATCATCTTCTTTCTCAGCAGCACGAGCGCGCTGATCATCCTGCTGTCGCTCTTCGAGATGGGGGGCAGCGATCCGGAGAGCCGCATCCGCGAAGCCGACCTCGTCCAGCTCGCCCCGCGCTTCGCCGTCTCCCGCAGCCATGTGCGCAACATCCTGGCGGTGGCGCAGGAGCGGAACTTCATCGTCCGCGCGGGGCCGCGCAGCGCCTACATCCATCTCACGCCGCACTGGATCGCCGCCTTCGACCGCTTCATCGCCGGCAGCCTCGCCCAGAGCGACCTCACCTACCGCCTCGCCCTGCGGCATCGGGCGGAACAGGCGTGCTCCGAGGCCTGATCGAACCGCGACGGATTTCGCTTCCCGGCGATCGCATCTAGAAGGCGAGACCCATTTCGATGGCGAGCCTGGCCCGATGCGCACCGAGACACCCCCGACCGTCCGCCTCGAGGATTACCGGCCGAGCGATCATCTGATCGACCGGGTCGAGCTCGACGTGCGCCTCGACCCGCACGATACGCGCGTGACCGCGACCCTGGCGCTTCGGCCGAACCCGGCGGGCCGCACGGGCGCGCCCCTCGTCCTCGACGGCGACGACCTCACTTTGCTGGCGCTCGAATGCGACGGGCAGGCGGTGGCGCCCGATGCCTACCGGGCCGACGCCTCCGGCCTGACGCTGCACCGACCGCCGCAACGCCCCTTCACCCTGCGGATCGAGACGCGGCTCGACCCGACCGCCAACACCAAGCTGATGGGGCTCTACCGCTCCAGCGGCGTCTACTGCACCCAGTGCGAGGCCGACGGCTTCCGACGCATCACCTACTTCCTCGACCGGCCGGACGTGCTCGCGGTCTACACGACCCGGATCGAGGCGGATCGCGACGCCGCCCCCGTTCTCCTCGGCAACGGCAACCCGGTCGAAGCCGGGGATGTCCCGGGGACGGGGCGGCACTACGCGGTCTGGCACGACCCGCTGCCGAAGCCGGCCTACCTGTTCGCCCTGGTCGGCGGCCGCCTCGACCGGGTCGCCAAGTCGTTCACGACGATGGAAGGACGCGCCGTCGAGATCGCCGTCTACGTCGAGCCGGGCAAGGGCGACCGGGCCGCCTACGCGCTCGACGCGGTGGAACGCTCCATGGCCTGGGACGAGACCGCCTTCGGGCGCGCCTACGATCTCGACGTGTTCAATGTCGTCGCCGTCTCCGACTTCAACATGGGGGCGATGGAGAACAAGGGCCTCAACATCTTCAACGACAAGTTCGTGCTCGCGAGCCCCGAGACCGCGACGGACGCCGACTACGCGGCGATCGAGGCGATCATCGCCCACGAGTACTTCCACAACTGGTCGGGCAACCGCGTCACCTGCCGCGACTGGTTCCAGCTCTGCCTGAAGGAGGGCCTCACCGTCTTCCGCGACCAGGAATTCTCCTCGGACATGCGCTCGCGCGCCGTCCACCGGATCGCCGAGGTGCGCAACCTGCGGGCCCGCCAGTTCGTCGAAGATGCTGGCCCCCTCGCCCACCCGGTGCGGCCGAAGCAATATGCCGAGATCAACAACTTCTACACGGCCACCGTCTACGAGAAGGGCGCCGAGATCGTGCGGATGCTGCGCACGCTGATCGGCGAGCCGGCGTTCCGCGCCGGAATGGACCGCTACTTCGCCGACAACGACGGCACAGCCGCGACCGTCGAGGACTTTCTGAGCGCCTTCGAGGCGGTGACGGGCCGCGACCTCTCGCGTTTCGCCGAGTGGTACGAGCGGCCGGGAACGCCGCGGGTCGCCGTTTCCGGTACCTATGACCCGGCCGCCCGGACCTACCGCCTCGCCTTCCGCCAGACGCGCCCCGGCGCCGGGGCGGAGGCGCCGCCCCTCGTCATCCCGGTCCGCCTCGGCCTCGTCGGTGCCGAAGGCCCGCTCGACGGGGCGACGAGCGGGCGCGTCGAGGCCGGCGTCTTCGTGCTGGAGGCCGCCGAGGATGCGCTGACCTTCGAGAACGTGGCGGACGAGCCGGTACCGTCGCTGTTTCGCGGCTTCTCCGCACCGGTGCGGGTCGAGAGCGCCCTCGACGCCGCCGCGCGCCTGACCCTGCTGCGCCACGATCCCGACAGCTTCAACCGCTGGGAGGCGGCGCAGCGCGTCGCCCTGGGTCTGATGGCGGCGCAGGCCCGCGGCGAGGCATCGGAGGACGCCGGCGCCGACGCCTTCGTCGCCGCGCTGGATGCCTTCCTCGACGCGGAGGCCCTCCGCGATCCAGCTTTCGCCGCCCAGATCCTCACGCTACCGGGCGAGGGCGAGCTCGCCGACGAGATCGGAACGGACACCGACCCCGACGCGATCTTTTCCGCGCGCCAAGCGCTGCGCCGTCGCCTCGGCGCGGGCCTGCGCGAACGCCTGACGCGCCTTCGCGAGACCCTGGCCGAGCCGGCGGGCGCGGCCTTCTCGCCGGACGCCGCCTCCGCCGGGCGGCGGGCGCTGCGCAATGCCGCCCTCGACCTGATCGCCGCGGCCGACGCGGAGGCCGGCACGGCCCTGGCGCAGGCGCAGATCGAAGCGGCCACGAACATGACCGACCGCCTCGCCGGGCTCGCGACCCTCGCGCTCCTGCCCGGCGAGGCGCGGGAGGCCGCGCTGACCGCCTTCGCCGAGCGCTACGCCGACGAGCCGCTGGTGCTCGACAAGTGGTTCGCGATCCAGGCGATGATCCCGGAGGACGGGACGGTGGCGCGGATCCGCCGTCTCCAGACCCATCCGGCCTTCGCGGTGACCAACCCGAACCGCGTGCGCTCCCTCATCGGCAGCTTCAGCCTCGCCAACCCGACCCAGTTCAACCGTCCGGACGGCGCCGGCTTCGACTTTCTGGCCGAGGCTGTCCTGGCCATCGACGGCGCCAACCCTCAGCTCGCCGCGCGCCTGATGACCGCCTTCGGTCCCTGGCGTCGCCTCGAACCGGGGCGTCGGGCCGCGGCCGAGAGCGTCCTGCGTCGCATCGTTGCCACGCCGGCTCTTTCTCGTGATGTGACCGATATCGCGACAAGGAGCTTGGCCGGCTAGTTAAGACTCTGTTGAGTAATGTATTTCGGCGACTCGCGGCCGCTGGGACAGCCGGCGGAGCGTCCTGTTTTGTCAACGCTCCGGCCAAAAAACAGCGTGGACAAACCCACGCCACCGTTGTCCAATGTGAATACGATTCGAAGCAACCGGCGCGGCCCAAGCCGAGGCGCCGTTTCCAGACAATGTAGAGGTGTCGCTATGTCGGGGGCGGTTTCCGCGTCCCTGTCCGCGCGCGCGCGTGCGGACACGATCCTCGGGATCCAGCGTACGACCGGCACCGCCCAGGCCCGTCTCATGCGGGCGGAGACGTGGCTCCGCTACGCGCTACCGGCCCTGCTCGTTGTCTTCATGCTCACGCTCCTCGGCGTGGCGATCCTGCAGATGCGGGGCCGCCACGAGCAGGCGATGCACGTGGCGACACGCGAGGTCGAGGCGTTCGCCCGACTGGCAGCCCTGTCGCTGTCGAACGAGGCCGCTGCGAGCGAGACGCGGCTCGAGCGCGTGCTTCCGGTTCACCTCCTGCCGGCCGGTCGCGAGGTTCTCGTGATCGGGCCGACCGGCCGGATCCGCGCCGCCTATCCCCAGCCCGGCCCGGCCGGCACCTTCGCGGGCTATCTCGCCGAAGGGGAACCGATCGTCATGCTCGGCGAGAGCGCCGGCCCGATGAGGGTGAATCTGCAGGCGGGGGGGCAGGCCGTCGTCGTCACGCGCCGCTTGTCCGACGGCTCGGGCGAGGTGGCGGTCGTCCAGAAGTTCGAGCCGTTCGTCGCCGACTGGTGGCGGGCCTTCGGTCACCACGCGATCTCCCTCTCCGCCATCGGCCTCGTGCTGGCGGGGATGGCCACGGCCTACATCCTCCAGACGCAGCGGGCGCAGGCGGCGGACGAGGTCTGCGAACTGGTCAAGCAGCGCCTCGACACGGCCTTGGGCCGCGGGCGCTGCGGCCTCTGGGACTGGGACATCGCCCGCGGCACGATCTTCTGGTCCGATTCGATGTACGCCCTGCTCGGCTACACCCCGGAGAAGGACCTTCTCTCCTTCGGCGACGTGAACGCCCTGCTGCATTCCGAGGACGGCGATCTCTACAGCCTCGCCCGCCACCTCGCGGCGAGCCACGCCACCGTCGATCACGAGTTCCGCATCCGCAACGCGTCGGGCGAGTGGATCTGGCTGCGCACCCGCGCCGAGATCGTGGAGGATGCGGCCGACGGCAGCCGCCACCTCGTCGGCATCGCCATGGACGTCACCGAGCAGCGCCGCCTCGCCGAGTTCACCGCCACCGCCGACATGCGCCTGCGCGACGCGGTGGAAGCGATCTCCGAGGCCTTCGTGCTGTGGGACGCCGGCAACCGGCTGGTGCTGTGCAACTCGAAATTCCGCGACCTGCACGCGCTCGCTAGCGAGGACGCCGTACCGGGCCGCCGTTACGACGAGGTCATGGGACAGGGCGCCCTCCCCCCGGTGCGCCGAGGCATCCCCGGCGCGGAGCGCGGCACGTCCCGCACGTTCGAGGTCGAGCTCACCGACGGGCGCTGGCTCCAGGTCAGCGAGCGCCGCACCAAGGACGGCGGCTACGTCTCGGTCGGCACCGACATCACCAACCTCAAGCGTCACCAGGAACAGCTCGTCGCCTCCGAGCGCGAACTGATCGGAACGGTCAAGGATCTGAAGCGCTCCCGGCGCACCCTGGAGACCCAGACGCAGCAGCTCGCCGACCTCGCCGA
>NZ_BPRD01000045.1 GCF_022179745.1 Methylorubrum podarium | reverse complement strand
CCCGCCCGCGCCGCGCCGAGATAGAGGAAGATCACCTCGGCGCTCTTCTCGACCTGCACCGCGACCCGGTCGCCCAGCACGCCGAGCAGCGCACCGCCGGCGAGGTTCGCGGCGAGGAAGGCGACGGAGCCGCAGAGCCGGATGCGGGCGTAGTCGATCCGCTTCGAGCGGCGGGCGGCGGCGAGCGTCAGGAAGTCGATGCTCGGCACCAGCGGGGCCTGCGCTACCGCGTTCGCGACGATCAGAAGGCCGAGCAGGGCGGCTGCGACGGCGGCCGCCGCCGGCATCAGCGCGTAGGTGAGCGCCAGGGTGAGGCTGCCGGCGACGAGCAGCGTGCGCGGGCGCACGCCGCGATCGATCAGGCCCATCAGGGGCCGCGTGGCGACGACCTTCGTCGCGATCGGCAGCGCGAGCAGCAGCCCGATCAGCCCGGCATCGAGCCCGAGCGCGCCGAGCCACACGGGCATGAACGGCATGGCGATGCCGATCTCCACGAAGACCACGGCGTAGAGGAGGCCGAGCCGGACGGGATCGGGCTCGGCGGTCGGAGCTGTGCGTGTCACGGGATCGCGGCGAGGCGGGCCGCCCCTCTCATCGGCAGAAAACGTCGCGCGGCGGGGCGAAGCGCGGAAAAGCGTAAGTCGCCGTTAAAGCGCGGCTGTCAATCTCACATCGACCGTCAATCGTCGCGGCACGCCTCGCGGGGGTGCCGAGTCCGCGCGGGGTGTGATGTCGAGTTCCCGTTCCCTGACGCCGCTGGACGCGTCGCAATACGATGCCATCGAGGACGCCGTCCGGGAAACCGAGCGGGGCCGGTGGTTTCTGACCGAGTACGCTCGTCGCAACCGCAACGCCGACACCGAGGTGCTGCTGGACGCGATCCGGCGCATCGAGAACGTCGTCACGACGGACCGGCCGGACGATGTCGGGCGCTTCCGCGGCGACCTGATGGAGATGGCCGACGCCATCGCCCGCACCCGCGCCGAGGTGGCCGCGCTCTCCGCGCCCGAACAGGGCGAGAGCCGTCTCACCGTGGCGTCGGAAGCCCTCGACGCGATCGTGCGCGCCACCGAGCGGGCGACCTCCGACATCCTCAGCGCCGCCGAGGAAGTGCAGGAAGCCGCCTGGACCCTGCGCGAGACCGGGGCCGATTCCGCGCTGTGCGACGCCCTCGACCGGCACGCCACGCAGATCTACACCGCCTGCTCGTTCCAGGATCTGACCGCGCAGCGCACGAGCCGCGTGGTGCATACCCTGCGCTACCTCGAGAACCGCATCGCCTCGATGATCGGAATCTGGGGCAATCCCGACGATGCGGTGCCGTCCCTCGATCCGGACGCGCACGCGGCCGCCGCCCCCGCCGCCCTCGATCAGAACGACGTCGACCGCTTCCTCGACATGGAAGGCCCGGTGCCCGCGCCGGCCAGGTCCGTCCTGCCGCCGCTGCCGGCGGTCGCGCTCGACGACGATCTCGCCTTCCTGCCGGAAAGCCCCGTGCAGGACGAGCCCGCGCACGAGGAGGCTCCCGCCGAGCCGGCCTCTCCGGCCATGCGCCTCGCCGACGCGATCTCGGCCGACCTCGCCGCCTTGAACACGCTGACCGTCGATGACGGGGACGCCGTCGCGGCGGACGAGCCGGCCCCGGAGGCCGAACCGGTGCTCTTCGCCCCGGAGCCGGCCGAGGCGGCGATCGAAGCGGACGAGGCGGAGATCGTCTTCGAGGTCGTGCCGCAGGTCGAAGACATCGACGACGCCGAGACGGCCGGCGCGTTCGAGCCGGAGCAAGCGGAGATCGCGTTCGAGCTCGTGGCGGACGTCGAGGAGGTCGAGGACGCCGAGATCGCCGAGGCGATCGAGCCGGCGGCCGAATTCGCCGTTCCGGCGGAGACCGAAGCGGTCATGCCGGCGGCCGGGCCCCTGGTCGTCGCTATCGTGGAGCCGGCGGACGCGGATGATCTCGCCGCCGCCTTTCCCGATCTCGATACGCTGAGCATCGAGGAGAAGATCGCGCTGTTCGCCTGACGGCGCGGCAGCCGGGACCGATGCGGCGCGTCATGCCGCATTGGCCCATTCCAAAACCGGCGGCCACTTTCCGGGCCGATGCCTTATACGGGCCCGCGTCATGGCCCTGCATCTTCTGAAATTGTGCGTCGGCCCCTCCTCGATCGAGGAGTTGGAGGCGCGGATCGCCCACAACCGGGCGGAAGCCCTGCGCCTCGGCCAGGAGCCGGTGACGGCGCACGTCACCCGCATGTTCCCCAAGCGGGCGCGGGCGATCGCCGAAGGCGGCTCGATCTACTGGGTGATGAAGGGGACGCTGACCTGTCGTCAGCCGATTCGCGCCATCGAGCCGATCACGGGAAGCGACGGGATCGATCGATGCCGCCTCGTCCTCGATCCGGCGGTGACGCCGGTCTCGCCGCGCCCCTGCCGCCCGTTCCAGGGCTGGCGCTACCTGGAGGCCCGCGACGCGCCGTCGGATCTCGATCGGGCCAGTGCCGGCGAGGTCGCCGAGATGCCCGAGAGCCTGCGACGCGAACTGGTCGCGCTGGGATTGATCTGAGGCCGCCCGATGCGCTCGGCACGGCGGCCGGGATGGCCCCGCTCCGGAGGGTGCGAGGCCGTGTCGGTCAGGCCGCTTCCTTCAGTCGCACGGCGGCCGGGGTGATCCCGAAGCGGTCGGCGAGGTGCCAGCGCAGTTCGCGCGGGGAGTGATACTCGTAGGAAGGGTCGATGAGGTGGCTGAGGTCGGCCTGCGCGTTGCGCGCCTGCGTGTCGACCAGGCTGCCCACCCGGAAGGTCGCCGCGTTGGTCACGGGCGAGATGGCGCTCACGTGGCGCCGGAATTCGAACATCATGGCTTTTCTTCTTTCTCGCCGGATCCCGCGCCACTTGTCGGCGTGGCCGGCGTCGTTTCTGGTTGTTTTGGGTGTCGGCGGCGCCCGCCGTGAGGCAACCCTGGAAACGCGTTCCAGGGGCCTGCGGCCGGTGGGTGCCGCTTCGTTGTTCAGATGCGCGGTCGGGCCGGCTCAACACCGGCCCCGAGGCAATCAGACCGCCTGGAGGTTGCCGGCCGCGTCCTTGCCGCTGCGCTTGTCGGTCAGAACCTCGTAGGAAACCTTCTGGCCCTCGACGAGGTTGCGCAGGCCGGCGCGCTCGACGGCGGAGATGTGGACGAACACGTCCTTGCCGCCGTTATCCGGCTGGATGAAGCCGTAGCCCTTGGTCTCGTTGAACCACTTAACAGTCCCAGTATCCACGAATAGTTCCTTCGTTCTTCACACGCCACGCGCAAGCATCTGCTCGAAGCGAGCACGTGGCAGCGTCCGCCGATTTTGCGGGATGACGGGCCGTATGCGGATGGATCGAAGCCTTTCGCTTCGCCGCGCCCGTCGAAACACTATGTAGGCCGCCGATGCGGCCTTAACAAGGCGGAATGGGAGGCGGTCGTCGCGGAGCCTCGCGCGGGGGCCCTGAGCGGGGCCCGAAGGACCGCTTCCGCCACCCTGTGACCCACCCTGTGACAAAGCCCGGAGCCGGTGCATATATGACCGTCAATCCAGGCGGTTACGAGGCCGCCCTCAAGGCAGTTCAGTCAGGCGGTTCATGGCGGGCATCTCGGTTTCCCTCGAAGGCGCGAACATCCAGCTCTCGTTCCAGAAGGACGACCAATCGACGGCGGTGGTGATGGATGCCCGCGCCGCCCGCGCCCTCGTGCGCGCCGTCGGCCAACTCCTTACCGCCATCGACGACGACGGCGAGGTGGATCTGCCCGACGAGAACAGCGACGAGGAAGTCGCCATGCTCGACGTGACCTCGTCCGCCATCGAGGTCGGGACCGACGAGCAGGGGCAGGCCGTGGTCGCCCTGCAGGCCGGCGCGCTGCCGCCGTTCCAGCTCCGCCTGACCGACGAGGAGGCTCGCCACGTGGCCTCCAGCCTCAGCGAGATCCTGGCCGCGCCGCGGGACGTGCGCACCTCCCACGGCGGCCATTGAGGGCTTTCGACGCCGCGGTCTGCCCGATCGGATCGGGCGTGTGATCCACGTCTCGGGAGGCGGGGGCGACTGCGCGGCCGAGTCGTGCGCGCGGCGTCCGCACGCTGCGACGCTCGATCCGCGCGGAGGCAATCACAATTCGTGGAGAGTGGCACGAAGCCGTCGATGGCCGCTTCGGGCGTCGGGCGGTTGCCGAGGCGGCGTCTCGGCGCTGGCACGGGGGGGCTTCGTGAGCCGAAACGCCTTCGACGGCAGTGAAAGGCGGACGATGCAACGGTGAGCGGCTGCGCCTCGACGAGCGTGGCGCAGCCTGGGCATCGGTTCAGAGCCGGATGCCAGGATCCGTCGGCCCGCCGGGCAGGTAATCCGGTTCGGAGCCCGGTCCGCGAGGCTCGTCGATGCTCGGATCATCGACCGGATAGGGCGTGCGCGGGCCGGTCGGGCCGATATCGGGCTGATCGTCGGGCTGCGGCGGCGGCGGCAGATCGCCGGGGATCTGTCCGCCGGGGGTGGGTTCGGGGGTCGGGACGCCGGGATTGGCCATGGACCGCCTCCTTCGCTGGATTGGGAGAGTGGCGGTCCAACACATGCCCTCCGGTCCGGTTCCGTTCCTCCCTCGTCTCCCTTCTCCCGTCGTGCGACGCCGTGACGGATGCCGGAACCTCGCCGGGAGCGATCGGTTGGCCCGGCAATCCCCCGACACAGACGGAGCGAATGCATGCCCGATATCGGAGAGGCGAAGATCCTCATCGTCGCCACCGACGGCTTCGAGGAGAGCGAGCTGACGGTGCCGCAGGCCAAGCTCAAGCAGGCCGGTGCCACGGTCACCGTGGCGAGCCCGCAATCGCGCCAGTCCAAGGCGACGATCCGCGGCTGGGACAAGACCGATTGGGGCAAGGACGTGCCGGTCGATCTCGACCTCGAGAGCGTGAACCCCGAAGACTACGACGCCCTGGTGCTGCCCGGCGGGCAGATCAACCCTGACAAGCTGCGCCTCGAGCCGAAGGCGCTCGACGTGGTGCGCGCCTTCCTCACCTCCGGAAAGGTCGTCGCCGCGATCTGCCACGGACCCTGGCTGCTGATCGAGACCGGCGCGGTCAAGGGACGCACCGTGACCTCGTTCGCCTCGATCAGGACCGACGTGATCAACGCGGGCGGAAACTGGCAGGACAAGGAGGTCGTGACCGACGGCGGCATCATCACCAGCCGCAATCCCGGCGATCTCGACGCCTTCTGCGCCAAGATCGTCGAGGAGGTGAAGGAAGGCCGCCACGAGCCGCGCCAGCTCGCCGCCTGATCCGACGTCCGACGGATTGGTTCGGTCTCACCTCCGTCATTGCGAGGCGAAGCCGAAGCAATCCAGGGCACGCCATCTCCGGACAGGGCGCGCTCTGGATTGTACGTTGAGT
>NZ_BPRD01000044.1 GCF_022179745.1 Methylorubrum podarium | reverse complement strand
GCGAGGCGAAGCCGAAGCAACCCAGGGTGCGCCATCTCCGGACAGGGCGCGCTCTGGATCGCTTCGCTCACGCTCGCGATGACGGACTGGAGCGATAATCCGAAGCGATCAATCCGAACCCGGATAGGCGGGAAAGCCCGGCCCGAGGGCGCTCAATGCCCCTCGAACTCCATCAGCGTGCGCACGGTGACGCCGAGATCGCGCAGGCGCTGGGCGCCACCGATCTCCGGCAGGTCGATGACGAAGCAGGCGGCGACCACCTCGGCGCCGAGTTGGCGCAGCAGGTTCACCGCCGCAGTCGCGGTGCCGCCGGTGGCGATGAGGTCGTCGACCAGGATCACCCGGTCGCCCGGCTTGATCGCGTCGACGTGGATCTCGATCTCGTCGGTGCCGTATTCGAGCGCGTAGGCCGTCGAGACGGTCTTGTGGGGCAGCTTGCCCTTCTTGCGGATCGGCACGAAGCCCGAGGAGAGCTGGTGCGCCACCGCGCCGCCGAGGATGAAGCCGCGTGCCTCGATGCCCGCGACCTGATCGATCCGCCCGCCCGCGTAAGGATGCACCAGCGAATCGACCGCGCGGCGGAACGAGCGCGGATCGCTGAGCAGGGTGGTGATGTCGCGAAAGATGATGCCCGGCTTCGGATAGTCGGGAATCGAGCGGACCGAGTCCTTCAGGGCGGAGTGGCGGCGGGCTTCCATGCGGGGTGCTCGACTTGTCAGGATGCGCGGAGGTTAGAGCAGAGGCGGCGGCGCGAGGCCATACGCGCGTCCGCTCACGCGGCGGCCTTACGCAGCAGGCCGATCAGTTCGCGGTGCAGCACCTCGTTGCCGCAGGCCACCGAGCGGGCGGCGAGCGGCTCGGCGCCGCCGTCGGCGCTGGTGACGAAGCCGCCGGCCTCGCGCACGAGGATGATGCCCGCCGCGATGTCCCAGGTCTGGAGGTCGCGCTCCCAGTAGAGGTCGGTCCGGCCGCAGGCGACGTAGGCGAGATCGAGTGCCGCCGAGCCGAGGCGGCGGGTGCCGCCGGAGACCGCCATCACCGCGGCGACTTCCTTGAGCAGACGGCCGTGGCTGCCGCGGCCGAGATAGGGCGTCCCATAGGCGACCAGCGCGTCGGCGAAGTCCTGGCGGCCGGAGACGCGCAGGCGCCGGTTGTTGAGGAAGGCGCCCTTGCCGCGCTCGGCGATGAACAGCTCGTCCTTGGCCGGATCGTAGATCACGCCGGCGACGATCTGGCCGTCGCGCTCCAGCCCGACCGAGATCGCGAAATGCGGGATGCCGTGGAGGAAGTTCGTGGTGCCGTCGAGGGGATCGACGTGCCAGGTATGGCTCCTGTCGGTGCCCTCGATATTGCCGCTCTCCTCCATGATCAGGCCGTAACCGGGCCGCGCCTTCATCAGCGCGTCGCGCAGGACTTCTTCGGCCTTCCTGTCGGCGGCCGAGACGAAGTTGCCGGGGCCCTTGCGCGAGACCTGAAGGTTCTCGATCTCGCCGAAGTCGCGCTTGAGGCCGCGGGCGGCCTTGCGCACGGCATCGACCATGACGGTCATGAGGGGAGAGTTGATCATGCGGTCGAGCTCGCAGCCCTGTCCGGGCGCCTTGCTGGAAGGAAATTCTGTCAGCGCTTCTATACGCCTCGCGCCGCAGCGCCAGGGGTGATCGGCGCAGGGCCGATATCCGACAGGGTCCGCCGGCCGAAAATGCCAGACCTCACACGGTGTCCAGCGGATCGGTTCATTGCCGCCTCCCCGTCATTCCGGGGCGCCGAAGGCGAACCCGGAATCCACCCGTGATGCCACGCTGAGCCGCGCATCTCGGGTGGATTCCGGGTTCCGCTGCGCGGCCCCGGAATGACGGTGATGGCGATCGAACCGACGCCATCGAGCGGCTCGGGTATCACGTGAGGTTTGCAAGGAACCGGGCCGCCGCGCCCCGCGGATCGGGCCCACGCATCACGCCGCCCATCACCGCGACGCCCGCCGCCCCGACCTCGCGGCAGGCGCGGGCGTTGTCGGCGTCGATGCCGCCGAGGGCGAAGATCGGCAGGCGGTGGACCGCCGCGGCGCGCAAGGCATCGAGGCCGAGGGCGGGGCCGTAGCCGGGCTTGCTCGCGGTCAAGAATATCGGACTGAGCGTGGCGTAATCGGCCCCCGCCGCCTCGGCCGCCCCGATCTCATCGACCGAATGGGCCGAGAACCCGATCAGCGCCGCGGCGCCGAGCGTTTGCCGCGCCCTCCGGATGCCGTCGATCCCGGCGGAGCCCGGCAGGTGCACACCCTGTGCGCCGGTCTCCCGTGCGAGTTCGACGTCACCGCCGACCACGAGGCAGCCTCCGACCGGCGCCAGGATCGCGATCAGGTCGCGGGCGAGATCCTGCCGCGCACCGCGGTCGAGATCGCGGTCGCGCAGCCAGACGAAGCGGACGCCGCCCGCCACCGCCGCGCGGACGGTCTCAGGGAGCGGCCGGTCGGCGCCGTGGCGGTCGGTGACGACGAGAAGGGAGGGAAGCCCCACCCGCCCTCACGACCCGACGAGGCCGAGCTGCGGGCTCGACGGCTCGGCCCGGCCGCGGCGCGGGATGCGCCCGGCGAGATGGGCGAGGCGTCCCGCCTCGACGGCGCGACGCATGGCGCCCGCCATCCGCACGGGATCGTCCGCCTTCGCCACCGCGGTGTTGATGAGGCAGGCGGCGGCGCCCAGCTCCATGGCGATCACTGCGTCCGAGGCGGTGCCGATGCCGGCATCGACGATCACCGGGACCTTCGCCCGGCGGCAGATCAGCTCGATGTTGGCCGGGTTGGCGATGCCCATGCCGGAGCCGATCAGCGAGCCCATCGGCATCACCGCGGCGCAGCCGAGATCGGCCAGCCGCTCGCAGATCACCGGATCGTCGTTGCAGTAGGGCAGCACCGTGAAGCCGTCATCGACGAGGTGGCGGCAGGCTTCGAGCAGCTCGGTCACGTCCGGGTAGAGCGTCTCGCGGTCGCCGATCACCTCGACCTTGATCCAGTCGGTGCCGAGCGCCTCGCGGGCGAGTTCGGCGGTCATGATCGCGTCGCGGGCCGTCTCGCAGCCGGCGGTGTTGGGCAGGAAGCGGGCGCCCTTCAGCTTCTGGAAGGTGTCCGAGCCGTGGCCCTGGAGCGAGACCCGGCGGATCGAGGCGGTGACCACCTCGGCGCCCGAGGCGCGCACCGACTGGGCCATGATCTCCTGGCTCGGATAGCCGGCCGTGCCGATGAACAGCCGCGAGGAGAGCCGGATGCCGGCGATCTCCAGCGCGTCGTCCCCGGCCGTGACCTGCGCGAGGGTGGTGTCGTGATGGTTCATGCGCTCAGCCTCCCTGCATGGCGCGGACGATCTCGATGCGGTCGCCCTCGTTGAGGGCCGTCTGGCCCCAGGCGGATTTCCGCACGACGCGGCCGTTGACGGCGATGGCGATGCCCTCGGGGCTCTCGATGCCCCGCTCCTCGGCTTCCGCCGCGAACAGGGCGGCGAGGTCCGG
>NZ_BPRD01000043.1 GCF_022179745.1 Methylorubrum podarium | reverse complement strand
GGCCGGCGATGGCGCCGCAGCGCAAATAATCGCCGTAGGAGAAGCCGCCCGGGACCACGGCGAGGTCCGTGCCGGCGGGCAGTTCCGTGTCGGCGTGCCAGACGCTGACGACCTCCGCGCCGGAGCGGCGGAGCGCCCGGGCCACGTCGCCGTCGCGATTCGATCCCGGAAAGACGACGACGGCGGCGCGCATCAGGCGATCTCGACGGTGTAATTCTCGACGACGGTGTTCGCGAGGAGCTTCTCGCAGGCGGCCTTCAGCGTCGCCTCGGCCTGTTCGCGGTTCTCGGAGGCGACCTCCAGGTCGAAGACCTTCCCCTGGCGCACCCCCGACACCTCCTGAATCCCGAACGACTTCAGCGCCGCCTCGATCGCCTTCCCCTGCGGATCGAGAACGCCGGTCTTCAAGGTGACGACGATGCGGGCTTTCATGGCAGGTACTCGTTCGGGAAATCGGCGAGCCGCGCCGTGAGGGGACGGTGGGGCCGGGGACGGAGCGGACCGCGCGCGACCGCGTGCAGGGAGGCCGGATTTGCCGGCGCGATCCGAGGGGGGCCGGTCAGCCGCTCGTTGCGGGAGGTTCTATCGCGATTTCGTGACTGCGTCACCGCGGGAACTCCCTCTACCGGCGCTTGGCCGGTCCGATCGGCTCGGCTTCGGTCGCGCGGCGCCAGAGCTGGACCATGATCCAGGCGGCGACGAGGCTGAACAGCGCCATGAGCACGTGACCGACACGGTCACCCAGATCGAGCAGTCCGGCGAGCGCCCAGCCGGCCGCGATGGCTGCGGCGAACACTTCCGTGCCCACCAGCACCATCAGGCCGAGTATCGTGATGAGGTTCCGCATACCCGCGTAAGCCTGTCCAACCCTTTGAAAGGCGAACTAGCCTGAGCCCGGTGCCCGGCGCAACCGTTCCTGCGGACGGTCTTCCGCCCGTTCGAGAGATGGTTGGCACGATCTGACCGGAAAATGAAACGGCCGGCGGTGTCCCGCCGGCCGTCCGAGTCGTCAAACCGTCGCGGTGCCCGTCAGCGCGGCGCGCGCTTGGCGAGAATGCGCTGGAGCGTGCGGCGGTGCATGTTGAGGCGCCGGGCCGTCTCGGAGACGTTGCGCCCGCACAACTCGTAGACCCGCTGGATATGCTCCCAACGCACCCGGTCGGCCGACATCGGGTTCTCCGGCGGGTCGGCGCGCTCGCCCGGCTGGGCCATCAGCGTGCCGTGGATCTCGTCGGCGTCGGCGGGCTTGGCGAGATAGTCGAAGGCGCCGAGCTTCACCGCCGTCACGGCGGTCGCGATGTTGCCGTAGCCGGTGAGGATCACGCCGCGGGCCTCGGGGCGGCGCTCCTTCAGGCGGGCGATCACGTCGAGGCCGTTGCCGTCGCCGAGCCGCATGTCGATCACGGCGAAGGCCGGCGCCTTGGTCTCGACGGCAGCGACGCCCTCGCTGACGCTCTCGGCCACGTGCACCTCGTAGCCGCGCGACTCCATCGCCCGGGCGAGGCGGGTCGAGAACGGCTTGTCGTCGTCAACGATCAGCAGGCTGCGATCGCTGAAGGCGGAAAGAGGATCGGAATCGGAAAGAAAGGCGGTGTCCGAGCCTGGCACCGTCGTCCCGCTCTGCGTCAGCATGCGGCGCTCCTCGTCGGTTCGTGTCATCTATGTGCATTATATGGGTGCGGCATCGCGTTCCGTTAGGGGTCGCAGAGAATTGTGCGCAACGCGATGGGGCGCAATCGCCTCCCTCTCGAAAACGTGACGCGCCCAAGTCACCCGCACCAGGGCGCCATGCGCTCCGGCCTCCGTCATGTTCGAGAGAAGAAGCTGCGCGCCGGAGCGTTCGATCAGCGTCTTGGCGATGAACAGGCCGAGGCCCAGGCCGCCGCCCGCCTCGTCGGGGTTGCGGGAGCGGTCGCGGCTCCGGGTTGTAACGTAGGGCTCGCCGGCCCGCAGCAGCACCTCGCTCGGAAAGCCCGGCCCGTCGTCGCGGATCGTCAGCGTGACGCGCTCGGCGCTCCAGCGGGCCTCGATCAGAACCCGCGACTCGGCGAAATCCACGGCGTTGTCGAGGATGTTGGCGAGCCCGAACATCACGCCGGGATTGCGGCGGCAGACCGGCTCCGCCCCCTCGCCCTGTTTGGAGACGTCGACAGCGATGCCGAGCGCGCGCTGGGGCGCCACCAGCTCCTCGATCAGATGACCGAGGGTGACGGTCTGGAGAAAGCTTTCGCCCTCCTCGGTCTCCTCACCCATGGAGGTGAGCTTGGAGAGGATGCCCCGGCAGCGGTCGACCTGATCGCGCAGCAGGCTCAGGTCCTCGGCGATGGCCGGCGAGGCGGTGGGGCCGAGCTGCCGGTCGAGTTCCTTGGCGACGACCATGATGGTGCCGAGCGGCGTGCCGAGCTCGTGGGCCGCCGCCGCGGCGAGCCCGTCGAGCTGCGACAGGTGCTGCTCCCGGGCGAGCACCAGCTCCGTCGCGGCCAGCGCGCGTGCGAGCTGGCGCGTCTCCTCCGCCACCCGCCACGCGTAGACGCCGGTGAAGGCGGTGCCGAGCAGGATCGCGGTCCACACCCCCGAGACGTAGAGGAAGGGCAGCTCGATCCGCCCGTCGGCGAACCAGGGCAGGGGGCGGCAGACGAGGGCGAGCAGGGTGGCGAGACCGACCGCCAGCAGACCGAGCGCCAGGGTCCGCTCCGGCGGCAGGGCGGTGGCCGAGATCAGCACGGGCGCGAGGAACAGGAGCGAGAACGGGTTCTGCAGCCCGCCGGTGAGGAACAGCAGGCCCGCGAGCTGGACGATGTCGAAGGCCAGCAGAAGCGCCGCCGAATCGTCGCTCAGCCGGTAGCTCGCGGGAAAGCGGATCCGCAGCGCGAGGTTCAGCCAGCACGAGGCGGCGATGACGAGGAAGCACCAACCGAAGGGCAGGTTGAGGCCGAGGCCGAACTGAGCGCCGACGACCGCCGCGCTCTGCCCGGTGAGGGCGAGCCAGCGCAGGCGGACGAAGGTGTCGAGCCGCAGGTGGCGGCCCGTCGGCGTCAGGGTTTCGTGGGCCGCATCCATCATGGTGCGGCTACGATAGGGCTGCCCGGGAACGCGTCCACCGGCCTGTCCACAGATGCTCGGACCGCATCGCGCGGTTTTGACAAGTTTCTCCGCCAGCAACATTCGATAACATCGATGCGGTGACGGTCGACCCGCGGGCCGAATCGGGGAGTGTCGAGATGGATCTGGCGTATGTCTGGTACGAGACGGCGCGCGCGATGTTGACGCCGGCCCGGCTCGCGGCGGACGCGGCCCGGCACAGCCTCGAAAATCCGGGCAATCCCCTGGCCTACGGGCCCTACGCCCGCTCGACCGCCGCCGCACTCGAGATGTTCGAGCGCGTGACCCGCCGCTACGGCAAGCCGGCTTTCGGTCTGAAGACGACGGTGATCGACGGCCAGAGCGTTCCGGTCTCGGAGCGCGTCGTCTGGGAGCGGCCCTTCGCCCGCGTGATCGCCTTCGACCGGGCGCTTCCGGCCGGGCTCTCGGAGCCGCAGCCCAAGCTCCTGATCGTGGCGCCGATGTCGGGTCATTACGCGACGCTCCTGCGCGGCACCGTCGAAGCGATGCTGCCCCATCATCGGGTCTTCATCACGGATTGGTCCGACGCGCGGATGGTGCCGTTGCTGGACGGGCGCTTCGACCTCGACACGTATATCGACTACCTGCAGGCGATGTTCCGCGACCTCGGGCCGGACCTGCACGTCATGGCCGTCTGTCAGCCCGCCGTCCCGGTCTTCGCCGCGGTGGCGCTGATGGAGGCGGCGGACGCGGACCACGTGCCGGTCTCGATGACGCTCATGGGCGGGCCGATCGACACCCGCTGCTCGCCGACCGCCGTGAACTGCCTCGCGCAGGAGCGCGGCATGGGCTGGTTCGAGAAGAACTGCATCACGGTGGTGCCGCCGCTCTATCCGGGGGCAATGCGCCGGGTCTATCCCGGCTTCCTGCAGCTCTCGGGCTTCATGGCGATGAATCTCGATCGCCACGTCACCGCCCATACCGACATGTTCCACCACCTCGTGACCGGGGACGGCGACTCGGCCGAGAAGCACCGCGACTTCTACGACGAGTACCTCGCGGTGATGGACCTGACGGCGGAGTTCTACCTCCAGACCGTGCAGAGCGTGTTCGTCGATCACGCCCTGCCGCGCGGGCGGATGCGCCATGCCGGGCGGCCGGTCGATCTCGCGGCGATCCGGCGCTGCGCCATCCTCGCGGTCGAGGGCGAGAACGACGACATTTCCGGCGTCGGCCAGACCAAGGCCGCCCTCGACCTCACGCCGAACCTGCCCGATTCCCGCAAGGCCTATCACCTGCAGGAGAAGGTGGGGCATTACGGCGTGTTCAACGGCTCTCGCTTCCGCTCCGTCATCGCCCCGCGCATCGCCCGCTTCATGCGGGAGATGGAGGGAAGCGCGTGATCGCGGTGCGAACCGATCGCTGACGGGCGAAATTCCGGTGAGAGAGGGATTGCTGGGATGGCTCGGCCGGCCGCCTGCGGCTAGGCTCGCCGCCATGACGCGCGCGCTGCTGCGACGGCCGGATCCGGATCACATCGAGATCGCCCATGCGGGCCAGACCTTTCGCGTCGCCATCCTGCGGCGGCCGACCGCGCGCCGGCTGACCCTGCGGGTCTCCAGCGCCACCGGCGCCGTGGTCCTCACGCTGCCGACCCGCTCGTCCCTCGCGACGGCGCAGAAATTCGCCCAGGCCCACGGCGGCTGGATCGCCGCGCGCCTCGCCAAGCTGCCGGAGCGGGTGCCCTTCGCGGCGGGCTCGCTCATCCCCCTGCGCGGCGTGCCGCACCGGATCGTGCCGCGCGAGGGCCGCGGCACCGCCGAGGCGGATCCCGCGAGCGCGACGCTCGCCGTGCCTGGCGATCCGGCCCACATGCCGCGCCGCGTCCGCGAGTTCCTGATGCGCGAGGCGCGGCGCGACCTGTCGCATTCGGTGGCGGTCTACGCGGCCCGGCTCGGCCGGCGGCCGGCGCGGGTGACCCTGCGCGACACGCGCAGTCGCTGGGGCTCCTGCACGGCCCGCGGCGAGCTGAACTTCTCCTGGCGGCTGATCCTCGCGCCGCCGGTGGTGCTCGATTATCTCGTCGCCCACGAGATGGCGCATCTGCGAGAGATGAACCATTCCCCCCGCTTCTGGGCGCTGACCAACGAACTCTGCCCCCATGTCGAGGAGGCGGAGCGCTGGCTGAAGCGGCACGGCTCCGAGCTGCACCGCTACGGCTGATATACGCTATCCGATCGATGGCTTCGGTCCCTCTTCCGTCATTGCGAGGCGAAGCCGAAGCAATCCAGGGCACGCCATCTCCGGACAGGGCGCGCTCTGGATCGCTTCGCTGCCGCTCGCGATGACGGAGTGGAGCGAAATCCGAAGCGATCAACCGGGAGCCATTAGAGACTCAGTGCTTCGTCACGATGGCCCGGCTGCGCGCGGCGGCCGGCTCCGCCGGCCAGGCCGGACGCGGATCGACGTGGCCCGGCCACATCGTGCGGGGCGCGACGTTGTCGCAGACCTCGCGCTGGCGGAGATAGGTCGGGCGGCCCATCGCGTCGCGGCGCAGCACGGTGCCCCCATCCCGGCAGAAGCCGGCAATGGCCGCCGCATCGCCGCGGAGGCGCCCGCGCGGATTCCGCTCCACCGGCGGGTGCTCGATGGTGAGCGGCGCCTGATGATTCAGGGAGCGCTCGACATAGGTCGTCGTGGCCTCGGGCGGCAGGTAATCCGATTCCTCGAACGGCAGGGACAGAGCGGAGGCACCTCCGGATCCCAGCGCGACAAACAGAGTCGCGAGGGCGAGGGAGGAGGCGAGGCGGCGCATGGCGGGTTCCTCGAATGATGAAGAGCTTGGCCTTACTGTAGGGCAGTGGGACGCCGAGGGGTAGCCGCCTTGCCTCATTCCCGACACACCCTCGCCGCGATTGCTTGACACCGGGGACCCTGCATGGTCCCAACGCCCGCGCCGCGCGGCGCTTCTGGGTGCCTCGACTGCGCCAGCGCGAGGGGCGCCCGCCGGAGCCGGACGCCGCCTCATAAAGCGATCGATCGGAGTTCGTATGAGTCTGTTTGCGGGCCTGGTTCGCGCGGTTCGGCCGGAGAGGGGCCGCCGTCTTGCGCTGGCGGCCGCGACCGTCGCCACGATCCTGGCCGGAGGCGGCGCCGCGCAGGCTCAGGGAACCGTGCGCAAGACCTTCGATGACTGGCAGTTGCGCTGCGAGACGCCTGCCGGTGCCAAGGCCGAGCAATGCGCCCTGGTGCAGTACGTGGCGGCGGAGGACCGGCCGAACCTCAACCTCGTCGTCATCGTGCTGAAGACCGCCGACAACCGCGGATACCTGCTGCGGGTGGTGGCGCCGCTCGGCGTGCTCCTGCCGTCCGGCCTCGGCCTCAAGATCGACCAGACCGATATCGGCCGCGCGAGCTTCGTGCGCTGCCTGACCACGGGCTGCGTCGCCGAGGTGGTGATGGACGAGGGCCTGATCAAATCTCTGCGCAACGGCTCGCAATCGACCTTCATCGTCTTCCAGACGCCGGAGGAGGGCGTCGGGATCCCGGTCTCGATGAAGGGGTTCGGCCCCGGTTTCGACTCGCTCAAGTAAGACCGTACGGCTCCGGAGCGATCGGGGAATCGCCAGGAAAGGGCAGGGGCGTTCAGACGATGCGCAGGGCGTTGATCATCTTCGGCGGAGTGGTGCTGGCCGTTCCCGGCGCGGCGCGGGCCGAATCCGGCGGCTTCTTCAAGAACTTGTTCAGCGGCGGCGAGGGGGGCGCACCCGCCATCGCCGCGCCCCGGGCGCAGGATCCCGACGACGTCTACTGCCCGCCGGTCTTCGTGCCGGACGGGGGCGCCGCGATCCAGGCCTTCGCCGGAGGCGCCGGGGACAAGACGCGCCTGCGGCACCAGATCGTGTTCAGCCGGCTCAGCCGCGAGTGCAAGGCGCGGCCGGATGGATCGGTGGCGGTCCGCGTCGGCGTCGAGCTGCGCGCCCTGCTCGGACCGGCCGGCGCCGCCGGGCGCTTCGAGGCCCCGGTGACGGTCGCCGTGAAGTACAACGAGCAGACCGTCATGGCCCGTACCCACCGTGTCGCTGTGTCGGTGCCCGCGGGGGCCGCGCAGGGCGAGGCGACGCTGATCGAGAACGATCTGAGCGTGCCCGCCGACAAGGCGACGGGCTACGACATCGAGGTGACGCTGGCCGGCGCGGCGGCTCGGGCGAAGCCGGCCGCGCGCCGCCGCAAGCCCGCGCCGGCCGCGACGGCGGAGCAGGGCGAGGCGACCGCCGACCAATGACGGCATCGCCCGCGCCGCACGGCTCGAAACGCGCCGGAGGCCGGCATCGCCAACCCTGATTCATGGTGGAGCTCCCGGCAGGACCTGTGGCGGGGCCGGGAGACGCCGTTCTCCCTCGCCGCAACCGATGATCCGCTGTTCGACCGCCGCCTCGTCCTGCCGGACGTGTTCCGCAATCCGGCGCGGGGCCGCTGGATCGTCCTGACCTACACGCTGCCCGCGCGGGCCCGGCCGCAGCGACCGCTGCTGCGGCTGCTCCGCGCGGACGGCCGCCGCGACAGCTTCGTGCTGCCGGGGCTCGCGCTCGGCGCCGCGCAGGCGGC
>NZ_BPRD01000042.1 GCF_022179745.1 Methylorubrum podarium | reverse complement strand
GCGGGCGCCGCCCTGCTCCGGGCCCTGGGCCTCGGCCTCGCCGACGGCGACCTCGCCCTGCTCCTGCCGCTGCAGATGCTGCACGGCCTCACCTTCGGCGCGACCCATCTCGGCGTCATGGCGGCGGTGTCCGGCTTCGCGCCGGAGGGCGCCCGCGGCCGGGCGCAGGGGACGGTCGGCGCCTCGACCGCCCTGGTCTCGGCGCTGGCGACATTGGCCTGCGGCGCGGTCTACCGCTCGCTCGGCGGCCCCGCGACCTTCCTGATGATGGCGCCGCTGGCGCTCGCCGGCCTCGGCCTCGTCGCCTGGGCGCGGCGCCTCCACGAACCCCGGCGATTTGGCAGCGGCTCGCCCCATCAGGTATAGGCGACGCTTCCGCTGCGATCCCGAGACCGGGATCCCGAAGGGATCATCCCTTCGGCGGAGCAAAAGGTGGTCGCTCTTGGCAGCGCCCCGAGGGGCGGCGTCGGGCCGCCGGAGCGTCGAGCCCGAAGCCTCGGATTCGACGCATCTTGGTAAGACATTCGTTTCAAGATCGCTGGAGCGGAAGCGGGAGCGGCGCGTGCGGATCGCAGACGGCTCAGGCATCTCGGAGGCCGCGGGCGCGGACCTCGATGCGGGCAGCGGCCGCGTGATCCTGCACGGCCGCTGGACCGCGGACCAGGGGCCGGCGGTGGAGAGCGCCTCGGCGCGCATCGCCGCGCAGGGCCGCAGCCACCCCGTCCTGGTGGACCTCAGCGGGCTGGCCCGGCTCGACACCCTCGGCGCCTGGGTGCTGGAGCGGACCCGCGCCGAGATCGAGGCGGCGGGCGGCCGTCTCGCCTATGCCGGGGCGCGGCCCGAGCACCGCATCCTGCTCGGCGAGATGGGCCTGCGCGAGCCCGAGCCGGCCCCGCGCGACACCCGAAACGTCGGCCTGCGCTTCCTCGACGCCACCGGCCAGCGCGTCGCCCGCGGCGGCAACGAGATCCTCGCCGGCATCGCCTTCCTCGGCGAGGTCGTGGCCGCCGGCGGCCGCGTCGCGCGCCGACCGCAGACCTTCCGCATGGCGGCCCTCGTCAACCAGCTCGAACAGGTGGCGCTGCGCGGCGTGCCGATCATCGTGCTGATCTCGTTCCTCGTCGGCGGCATCGTCGCGCAGCAGGGCATCTTCCAGCTCCAGCGCTTCGGGGCGCAGAGCTTCGTCGTGAACCTGATCGGCCTCCTGATCCTGCGCGAACTCGGGGTGCTCCTCACCTCGATCATGGTGGCGGGCCGCTCCGGCTCGGCCTTCACCGCCGAGATCGGCTCGATGCGGATGCGCGAGGAGGTCGACGCGCTTCGCGTCATGGGGCTTGACCCGATCGAGATCCTGATCCTGCCGCGCATCCTCGCCCTGGTGATCGGCCTGCCGATCCTGGCCTTTCTCGGCTCGCTCGCCGCGCTCGCGGGCGGCGGCCTCACCGCCGCGCTCTACGGCGGCATGACCGTCGACGCCTTCCTGGCGCGGCTCCAGGCGGCGGTATCGTTCCACCATTTCGCGGTCGGGCTGATCAAGGCGCCGTTCATGGCGCTGACGATCGGGATCATCGCGACGATCGAAGGTTTCGCGGTGGAGGGCTCGGCGGAGTCGCTCGGGCGCCACGTCACC
Source organism: Methylorubrum podarium (assembly GCF_022179745.1). Taxonomy (GTDB): domain Bacteria; phylum Pseudomonadota; class Alphaproteobacteria; order Rhizobiales; family Beijerinckiaceae; genus Methylobacterium; species Methylobacterium podarium. The sequence goes on along the minus strand of NZ_BPRD01000042.1, from coordinate 7,911 downwards.
GCCTCAGTCGTCAAGTCAATTTTCATGGTGATCGTGCTGGACGGCCTGTTCGCGGTCTTCTTCGCAGCGATCGATTTCTAGCATCATGCGGACAGACGACATCCGGATCGATCCCTTGGCCATCCCTCACCTGTCCCCGGCGGGGCAAGACGCTGCCCCGAGCGACTCGATCATTCGCGTGCGCGACCTCGTGGTCGGCTTCGGCCATCGCACGGTGATGAAGGGGCTCGACCTCGACATCCGCCGCGGCGAGATCCTGGGATTCGTCGGCCCCTCGGGGCAGGGCAAGTCGGTGCTGACGCGGACCATCCTCGGGCTGGTGCCGAAGCGCTCCGGCACGATCGAGATCTTCGGCGAGGACGTGGACGGCCTCACCGTCGCCCGGCGGCGCCAGCTCGAGCAGCGCTGGGGCGTGCTGTTCCAGCAGGGCGCGCTGTTCTCGGGCCTGACCGTCAAGCAGAACATCCAGATGCCGATGCGCGAGCATCTCAAGCTGTCCGAGCGCCTGCTCGACGAGTTCGCCCGCCTGAAGATCGAGATGGTCGGCCTCAAGCCGGATGCGGCCGACAAGTACCCCTCGGAACTCTCCGGCGGCATGATCAAGCGCGCGGCGCTCGCCCGCTCGCTGGCGCTCGACCCGGAGATCCTGTTCCTCGACGAGCCGACATCCGGCCTCGACCCGATCGGCGCGGGCGAGTTCGACGACCTCGTCTCGACCCTGAAGAAGACGCTCGGCCTCACCGTCTTCATGGTGACGCACGATCTCGACAGCCTCTACACCGCCTGCGACCGCATCGCGGCGCTCGGCGACGGCCGGATCATCGCGCAGGGCACGATCGAGGAAATGCTGGCGAGCGACCATCCCTGGCTGCGCTCCTACTTCCACGGCAAGCGCGCCCGCGCCCTCGCCACCCCGGCCCCCGCCGCCGCGCAGCCGGGCTTCGCCCATGCGTGAGCGTCGCCGTGAGGGCCGGATGATCGCCCACGGTGCAGTTGCGCACCGCTTCGCCCCCTCGGATCGGGATTAGAGCTGAGCCGATGGAGACTCGCGCAAACTATGTGCTGATCGGCGCCTTCACCATCGGCGTCGTCCTGGCCGCCTTCGGCTTCGTGTTCTGGCTCCAGGGCGGCTCCCGGGGACAGGCGACCCAGGCGATCCGCATCGTGTTCTCCGGCTCGGTCGGGGGGCTCGCCAAGGGCTCGACCGTGTCGTTCAACGGCATCAAGGTCGGCGAGGCGCTCGAAGTGCGCCTGCTGCCGCAGGATCCCCGCCGGGTCGTCGCCGTGGTGCAGGTCGATCCCTCGACGCCCCTGCGCGCCGACACCCGCGCGCGGCTCGATTCCGCGATGCTGACCGGCGTCTCGCAGATCGCGCTCTCGGGCGGCAGCGCCGACGCGCCGGCCCTCACGCCGGGCTCCGGCGACAAGATGCCGACGATCTTCGCCGATTCGAGCGACATCCAGGACATGATGGCGGCGGCCAAGCAGATCGCCCAGCGCGCCGACGACGTGCTCCAGCGCCTCGACAAGGTCGTGGCCGGCAACGAGGGCGCGATCAACCGCACGCTCGCCAACGTCGAGTCCTTCTCGAAGACGCTGGCCGAGGCCGGCCCCTCGGTCGCAGGCCTCGTCAAGGCGGTGGACGGCCAGCGCCTCAACCGGGTGATCGAGAACGCCGAGACCTTCTCGACCGCGCTCGCCAACGCGAGCCCCGACATCGAGGCCGGGCTTCACGACGCCCGCGCGCTGGCGGGCAAGCTCAGCGCCTCCGCCGACCGGATCGACGGCGTCCTCAAGGGCGCCGAGGGCTTCCTCGGCTCGGCCTCGGGTCAGCAGGGCGCGGGCACCTTCGCCGAGATCCGCGAGGCGGCGATCTCCGTGCGCGAGGCCGGCAAGGCGTTCCGCGCGCTCTCGGAGAACCTCGACAAGCGCACCGCTAACATCTCGACGAGCTTCAACCGCCTGTCGGGCACGAGCCGGCGCGAGGTCGAGGCGCTGTCGACCGACGGCCAGCGCACCCTCAACACCCTCAGCCGGGCCGCCCGGAGCCTGGAGCGCGACCCGTCGCAGGTGATCTTCGGCGGCAAGCCGTCGTTGCCGGAATACAACGGTGGCCGCTGAGCGGCCCCGTTTCCAAGGAATGTGTCGGCACGCACCGCGCAGCTTGGGCGTTGGCGTATGCTCCCGCATGCTAGAGGGGAGGTCAGCCTCCCCGACAGCGAATGGACGGTGCCCGAGCGTATGACGCGTCTTCCTCTCTCGCCTGCCCTGCCCGGTCGCCTCCACCCCGGCCGCTTCCTGCGCGCGGGCGCCCTTCTCGCGCCGCTCGCGCTCCTCGGCGGCTGCGGCGGGGGCACGCCGCTCACCTTCGATCTCGCCGCCCTGCCGGGTCAGGCCCGGGCCGGGAGCGCGGCGCGCTCGATCGTCGTGTCCGAGCCCGTCGGCCTTCAGCCGATGGAGGCCGACCGCATCATCGTGCGCGAGCCCGGCGGCTCCCTCTCCTTCCTCGGCGGCGGCCAGTGGGCCGACCGCCTGCCGCGCCTGATCCAGACGCGGGTGATCCAGAGCCTGGAGAATACCGGCCGGTTGCGCTCGGTCTCGCGGCCCGGCGACAAGGTGCCGTCCGACTATCAGCTCGTCAGCGAGATCCGCGAGTTCGACATCAATTCCGGCACCGGCGAGGCGGTCGTGGACCTCTCGGCCAAGCTGATCGCCGAGGGCAGCGGACGCGTCGTCAACGCCCGCGTCTTCACCGTGCGCGTCCCGGTGCAGAAGGTCGATCCGCAGAGCGCCGCCGCCGGACTCGACGCGGCCTTGGGCCAAGTCCTCGCCGACCTCGTGCGCTGGGTGAACACCGCGCGGTAGAAGCCGCGGCCGTCCCGGAGCAGGGATGGCTGCGCCGCGCGGGATCGAAGGGACCGGTGCGACATCCGTCATCGCGGGGCGAAGCCGATGCGATCCCGAGCGCGACCTCTCCGGAAATGGCAGTGCCCTGGATCGCTTCGCTGCCGCTCGCGATGACAGCGTCGAGCAAAATCCGAGGCGATCAGGCGTCCAGGGCCGCCAGCGCCGCCCCGCGCAGGGAGAGCGGCACCGCGATCAGCTCGCCGTGGCGCGGCTCCGGGCAGTTGTAGACCGCCGGCCGGCCCTGCAGGTCGCAGACGGCCCCGCCCGCCTCGCGGACGATGAGGTCGGCGGCGGCGAGATCCCAGTCCCGCGCGTCGCGAGAGACGAGACCGAGATCGATCCGGCCCTCGGCCACCCGCGCGAGCCGCAGGGCGAGCGAGGGCACCCGCTCGATCACCGTCACCGTGGGCCGGGGCCCGAGCCGGGCCGCGCCGTCGAGCAGGCGGTCCTGAAACGGCTTCGGGCCGGTGACGCGCGCGCCGTCCAGGCTCTCCTGCGGCGCGACGCGGATGGGCGCCCCGTTGAGGGTCGCCCCCTCGCCGGCCACGGCCTCGTAGAACTCCTCCGTCGCGGGCGCGAAGACGCCGCCGACCACCGGCTCGCCCCGCGACAGCAGGGCCACCGCGATCGACCAGTCCGGATGCCCGGAGAGGAAGGCGCGGGTGCCGTCGATCGGATCGACGATCCAGACGAGGTCGTGTCCGAGCCGCACCGGGTCGTCGCTGGTCTCTTCCGAGAGCCAGGCCGCCCGCGGCTCGATCTGCGACAGGCGCACCTTGAGGAAGGCGTCCACGGCGACGTCCGCCTCGGTCACCGGCGAGCCGCCGGCCTTCGACCAGACCCGCGCGCTCGTATGCGCCCCCGTCCGGAAGGAGGGCAGCGCGAGCGCGGCGGCCTCCCGCATCACGTCGTGCAGCACGGGCCGCAGCGCCGCGAAAGAGGATGTCGTCTGGGTCATGGATCCGGTCGGAGCCGTTCGTGCGAGGCCGGCCTCATGCCGTTTGAACGGCGCCGACGCCCCTTCGTTCTAGGGCATCGACCGGAAAAGTGGTCATGGTTTTCGCAACACGCAGCAATGCACCGCGGGCGGTGATGCTTCGGCGGCGGGCGGCCGCGCCGCCGCGGCGCGCGGAGACGGTTACCGCGATTTGCACCAATCCCGGCAAGGGTCCGTTGAGCATCCGGCAGATCTCGGCTCGATCCACGAACGCTTAACGCTCACTCTTAAGGCGCCTTGGGGGAGACGACCGGCACTGTGCTTGTCAGATCAGCGCGTCCGACAGAGACCGCGACACGGGATAGGGCATCGAACCGATGATGACTTTCGACATCGCGAATCTGAACTGTCGGCCCGGCTGCGAGGACGAAGCGGTCGCGCCCCGGATCGAGGTTCGGGCGACGCCGCTGCCGGTTCTCGGCGCGATGTCCGGCGGCACCGCCCCGGCGGGCGTGGCGCTGGCCTTCGCCGACGATGCGGCAGATGCCTGCGGCGAGGACCGCTTCGCCCTGCTCCTCGTCGACGGCGAGGGCGAGGTGACGATGCGGCTCGGGCCGTTCCCCGAGGAGGATGTCGTCGCCGTGTGGCGCGACATTTCGAGCAAGGGGGGCCTCGCCCGCATGCTCCTGCGCGAGGACGGCGGCATCGTCCCGGTCTCGCAGCAGCTCGGCCCGGTCGTGCTCGGAAAGGGACGTCAGCGCCGTCGCCACGCCGCGCTCAGCGGACGCCGCCCGCGCTTCCTCGTGCGGCGCAAGACCGCCCGCCTCCCGGCCCGGCCCTGCATCCACCGGGGCGAGAGCGAGATCATCTCGCGGGGCTGAGCGGGTCATACACCATCCGATGGATCCCTTCGGTTTCCCTCCGTCATCGCGAGGCGAAGCCGTGGCGATCCAGAGCGCGACCTTTCCGGACAGGGCGCGCCCTGGATCGCTTCGCTGCCGCTCGCGATGGCGGAGGGAAGGCCAAACCCGAAGTGATCTGCCAGAAAGCGGGTCAGCCGTTGTCGAGCGGCTGGTCGGGCGCACGGTCGGCCGGAGAGCCGTCGTAGCCCTCGAGCCAGGCCCTGCGCTCGGGCGAATCCAGCGGATAGGGGCAGGCGTCGCGCGGACGGCCCTGGGACCGGGCGCGGGCGCCCTCGGCGATGGCGTCGTCGGGTTGTCGGTGCGGATCTGACTGGGTCATGCTCCGGGATATGGCGCGGGAACGGGTCCCCGCCACGGCCGAATCAGCCCAGACCCTGCCACAGGGCGTCGGCGGCGAGCCCCGCGAACAGGATGAGGCCCGCGTCGCGGTTCGAGCGGAACAGGGCCAGGGCGCGCGCGCCGTCGCGCTCGGAGAGCAGTGCCACCTGCCGGGCGAGATGGGCTCCGAACAGCGCGAGCCCGACCCAGCCCAGGAGCCCGGCCCCGGCGCCGGCCAGAGCCGGCACGAACAGCGCGACGGTGAGCGCGTAGCACAGCCCCACGGCGAGGCGCAGCCGCGCCCCGAACAGCCGGGCGGAGGAGTGGATCCCGACGATCTCGTCGTCCTCGATGTCCTGCACCGCGTAGATCGTGTCGTAGCCGACGACCCAGGCGACCGTGCCCGCGTAGAGCCACAGGGCCGGCGGGTCGAGGCGGCCGAACACGGCGACCCAGCCCATCAGCGCGCCCCAGGAGAAGGCGAGGCCGAGCACCGCCTGCGGCATCGGCATCACCCGCTTCATGAACGGGTAGATCGCCACCGGCGCCAGCGAGAGCATGCCGACCAGGATCGCGGTCGTGTTGAACTGCAGCAGCACCGCGAGGCCGACCAGCGCCTGCGCCACGAGGAAGGCGGCGGCCTGGCGCGTCGTCACCTGCCCGGAAGGCAGCGGGCGCGAGCGGGTGCGCTCGACCTGCGCGTCGAGCCGGCGGTCGGCGATGTCGTTGTAGGTCGAGCCGGCCCCGCGCATCGCCACCGCGCCGACCAGGAACAGCGCGAGATGGCCGGGATGGGGGCCCGGATTCTCGGCAGCGACCGCGGCCAGGGCCGCCGACCACCAGCACGGCAGCAGCAGCAGCCACCAGCCGATCGGCCGCTCGATCCGGGCGAGCCGCAGGTAGGGGCGCGCCGCCGCCGGCGCGAGCCGGTCGGCCCAATGGCCGGCGACCGCGTCGGCGACGCGGCCGGAACCGGGCTCGGACGGGGCGGGCAACGCCGGAGAAGGGGCCGGCGGGTTAGAGCGCACCCTGCGGCATGGAGAAGCTGCCGGAGAGCCCGGGGCCGCCGAGCAGGCCGCCACCGCCGCCGCCGTTCTGCGCCTGGGCCTTGGCCTGGGCTTCCATCTTCGAGGCCTGGGCGGCGATGCCGCAGACCTTGGTGCGGATCGCCCCGACCTTGTTGTGGTCGGCCTTGAAGCCTTCCGAGAACGAATCGGGGATCGAGCACCATTCCTTGTTGGCGGTGATCCACTTGATGCCGGTGTTGCCGTTGGCCTGAAGCTGGCCGAACAGCGCGCAGGCCTCCTGCGGCGTCATCTTCTTCTTGGAATTCGAGGCGGCGTTGGCCTTGGCCACGAGGTTCTTGCGCTCGATCAGCGTCTTCTGGATCGCGCCGCAATCGGTGCCTGCTTGCTGCGGCACGGACTGGGCCGGGGCGGCCGGAGCCATCGGTGCGGGAATGCTCATCGGCGCGCCGGCCGAGGGCGCCGGCTCGGCCGGCGTATCCATCGACGGCAGCGGCATCCCGCCCATGCCGCCCATGCCCTGGGCCAGCACCGGCCCGCTGAGCAGGACAAGGCCGAGCAGAGCGGCGGCGGTCTTCGTCGGTGCAGTCATCCTGGCAGACATTCGGCCCGGTCCTTCTCCCCGCATGCCGCGACGGGTGTGCCCCCGATCCCGCAGCGCCCGCCCGGCCCGGCTCCCCGGCGGCGCGCGCCGCGGATCCAGCAGAGGGGCTTGAAGTGTTTCGATGCGGGAGTCTTCTGCGCACGGGATTGTGGCGCCAATGGTGCGTTCCGCCGCCCGGAGGCCGCGGAGGTGGGAAACCTTTCGAAACATCGGTCGCGTGCCCTTTTTGCATCGGTGATCGGGGGCCGGCCGGCCGATTGACAGGCTGGGGCGGCCACGCGACGAGACGGGCCCGGCTGCGAGAGACCATGGCTGCTTACGACTTCACCGCCCCGCGCCTCTTCGTCGAAGCGGATCTGGCGGAGGGGCGCGTCCTGCCACTGGAGCGGGCGCAGGCCAATTACCTGCTCACCGTGCTGCGCCGCGCCGAGGGCGAGCCCGTCCTTCTGTTCAACGGGCGCGACGGCGAGTGGCGCGCCGAGATCGTGCCGCAGGGCCGCAAGAGCGCGGACCTGCGCGTGGTGGCGCAGACCCGGCCGCAGCCGGCGCCGGCCGACCTGCACTACCTGTTCGCGCCGCTGAAGACGGGGCGACTCGACTACATGGCGCAGAAGGCGGTGGAGATGGGTGCCGGCCGCCTCCAGCCGGTCTTCACCCGCTTCACCCAAGGGGAGCGGATCAAGCGCGACCGCCTGCAGGCCAACGCGATCGAGGCGGCCGAGCAGTGCGGGATTCTTTCGGTGCCCGAGATCGGCGAGCCGGATCGCCTGCCCGCCTGCCTCGATGCGCTCGAAGCCGAGCGCCTGCTCGTCTTCTGCGACGAGGACGCCCCCGTCACCGACCCGGTGGCGGCCCTGCGCGGCGCGGCCGATCCGGCGAGCCCGCCGCCGCTCGCGGTTCTGGTCGGCCCGGAGGGCGGGTTCCACGCGGAGGAGCGCGCCCTGATCGCCGCCCGCCCCAACACGGTCGCCCTCTCGCTCGGTCCGCGCATCCTGCGGGCGGATACCGCGGCGGTGGCGGTGCTGGCGCTGGTTCAGGCGGTGCTGGGCGACGCGCGGTGAGCCGGCCCGATTCGAGGATATCTTAAAAGAATGTCCCTCCCCCGCATCCTCCTCCTGTCGCTAGGCGGGACGATCACCATGACCCGGAGCCTCGAGGGCGGGATCGTGCCGACGTTGACGGCCGCCGACCTCGCGG